>JAFWRK010000071.1 GCA_017519965.1 Bacilli bacterium | reverse complement strand
GGTAGTATTGGAATACCTTATCCAGATACATATTATAAAATAGTAGAAGATGGAACTGAGAATGAAGTACCTTATGGAACTTCTGGTGAGATTGTTATTTATGGTCCAACTGTAATGGATGGATATATTAGAAATAGAAAAGAAACAAAGCAAACTCTAAGAAAACATAAAGATGGACGTGTATGGCTTCATACTGGTGATGAAGGTGTAATGGATAAAGATGGATTTGTCTATTTTAAAGGTAGATTAAAGAGAATGATTATTACATCTGGATATTGTGTATATCCTAATAATATTGAAAATGTAATTGATTCTCATCCTGATGTTAGAATGAGTTGTGTTATAGGAATTCCTCATCCATATAAAGTTACAGTTGCTAAAGCATTTGTTGTATTAAAAGATGGAGTAGTTAAGTCTGATGAGTTATTAGAATCTATTAAAGAATTAGTAGAGAAGAATCTTGCTCGTTTCTCATGGCCTTATGACTATGAATTTAGAGATGATTTACCTAAAACTAGAATAGGTAAAATTGCATATAATGTATTAATGCAAGAAGAAGAGATGAAGAATAGAAATAAGAAATTTGCTGATAAAGAAGAATTATTAGAACAAGTTGAAGATGAATCTAGTAGTGAAGATTTAATTGATAATTTAAAAGAAGAAAATAAGTAATATATTTTTTTCTTTTTTTGTGATATAATTTTTTATATAATAGTGAGGTACTTATGAAGAATAAAAAGTTTTTATTTATTTTTTTCTTAATTATGGTTATTAGTATAGGTTTTTCTATTTTATCATCTGGATTAACTATTACTGGTAATTCTACAATAGCAAGAAATACATGGGATGTTCATTTTGAAAATGTAGTAGTAACTAGTGGAAGTGTTACTGCTACTACTCCAACTATAAGTAATAATGATACACAAGTTACTTATAATGTAGTTTTAAATATGCCTGGAGACTTTTACGAGTTTACTGTTGATGCAGTGAATGAAGGTACAATAGATGCGATGATACAAACATTTAGTAATACTGGTTTAACTACAGAACAAGAAAAGTATTTAAGCTATTCAATTAAGTATGCTAATGGTGTAGATGTTGCTAATAAACATTTATTAGCTCATGGAAGTAGTGCTACATATAGAGTAAGAGTTAGTTATAGAGATGATTTAGACGCTACTGATTTACCTGATAGTGATCAAACTATTTCTTTAACATTTAGTGTTACATATGAACAAGCTGATAATAGTGCTATTCAAATATATAATTTTGCTACTGATTCATGGAGTACTATAATTAATAATGTTAGAAATAATAATACTAGTTTTTATCATGTTGGAGATACTAAGACAATAACAATGAATGAATATGGAGAAACTACTGTTAGAATATCTAATATGTCTACTCCAGCTGCTTGCTCAAACACTGGTTATTCACAAACTGCTTGTGGATTTGTATTAGAATTTGATCAAAAAGTTACTACTCATATGTTTTATGATTCAGATTATAATACTGGTGGATGGCCTGCAACTGAAATGAGAAGCTATGCTAATGCTGATTTTTATAATAATTTACCTAGTGATTTAAAAGCTGGTATTATAGATACGTTTGTAGTATCAGGTCATGGTTCAGGAGTATCTAATAACTTTACAACTACTGATAAGATATATTTATTATCAGCAACAGAAATATATGGTTCTTCAGGATCTACTAATGATTCGGCTGCTTCTTTAACTAGACAATTAGATTATTATGCTGATAATAATGTTACTACTACTAATTATAGTTTAGCTAAAAAGAATAGTTGGCCTTATCATTTAAGAAATTGTGTAAGTAATAGTAATACTGATTTTAATTTTGTTGGACCATATGGTAATTTAATGATGGGTTATGCTAGACATTTATATGCATTAGATCCTGCATTTAGAATAGGATAAAAGATTGGCAATCCAATCTTTTTTTTGTTTCCTTAATATATTATATATGTTATACTTAATATGATAGAGAGGTATATATGAAACGTAAAAGAATATTATTTATTATTATTTTAATTGTTGTTATTAGTGTAGGTTTTTCTGCAATATCTGCAACTTTGTCAATTACTGGTAATACTGGAATTGTTGGTAATACGTGGGATGTTCATTTTGAGAATGTACAAGTAACTACTGGAAGTGTTGCAGCAACTACTCCTGCAATTACTAATAATGATACTCAAGTTAGTTATAATGTTACTTTAACATTACCGGGGGATTTTTATGAGTTTACTGTTGATGCAGTAAATGAAGGTAGTATTGATGCAATGATTCAGACATTTAGTAATACAGGTCTTACTCAAGCACAAGAAAAATATTTAAGCTATTCAATTAAATATGATAATGATATAGACGTTGCGAATAAACATTTATTAGCTCATGGAAGTAGTGTGACATATAAAGTAAGAGTTAGTTATAGAACAGATTTGGATCCAGATGATTTACCTGAATCTGATCAAACTATATCTCTAACGTTTAGTGTTACATATGAACAAGCTGATAATAGTGCTATTCAAATATATAATTTTGCTACTGATTCATGGAGTACTATAATTAATAATGTTAGAAATAATAATACAAGTTTTTATCATGTAGGAGATACAAAAACAATTACAATGAATGAGTATGGAGATACTACTATTAGAATATCTAATATGTCTACTCCAGCTGCTTGTTATACAACTAATTTTTCACAAAGTGGTTGTGGCTTTGTTGTTGAGTTTATAGAAAGAGTTACTACTCATGTAATGCAGACTGAAAATAATAATACACCCGGATGGGATGGTTCTAGTATGCGAACATTCTTAAATGCTGATTTTTATAATAATTTACCTAGTGATTTGAAAACTGGTGTCATTAATACGGCAGTAACTACTGGTCATGGATTAAATGCTGCTAGTAATACATTTTCTACAGATAAGATATTTTGTTTAGGTACTACAGAAGTATTTGGTACTTATGATTCTTTAGAAGATTCAGCTGCAAGTTTACAAAGACAGTTAGATTATTATGCTCAGTATGAAGTACATCGAAACAATAATAATTCTTATGCAGTAAAAACTGCTTGGCCTTGGTTCTTACGTACACCTGTTTCAACATTAAATACTTATACTTTTGCTGTACAGCCTTCTGGTAATCCAATTCAACTTAATTCGGCTGGTAGTTATGGAGTTTCTCCTGCATTTAGAATAGGATAAAAGATTGGCAATCCAATCTTTTTTATTTTTCTCAAAAAAATGTTCGATATTCTTTACTTAGTTATTGAATTTAGTTTATAATAATTATGGAGTTGATTATATGTATGACTATATAAAAGGTATGATAGCAAGTATTAAGACTAATGCGATAGTATTAGATTGTAATGGTATTGGTTATTTAATATATGTTTCTAATCCTTATGCTTTTGAATTAGGTGAAACTTATAAGGTATATGTTTATCAACAAATACAAGAAGATGAACATTTATTATATGGATTTAAAACATTAGAAGAAAAGAATCTATTTTTAAAACTTATTAGTGTAAAAGGATTGGGTTGTAAGATGGCTTTACCATTCTTATCTACTGGTTCTGTACAAGGAATTATGGATGCTATTGAGAGAGAAAATGTTTTATATTTGAAGAAATTTCCTAAGATTGGTGATAAGTTAGCTAAACAAATAATACTAGATTTAAAAGGAAAACTAGAATTTATTGGTGTTGGTATAAGTGATGATCAAGTAACTACTGATAGTGAATTAAAAGATGTGTTAATTGGTTTAGGTTATAAAGAAAAAGAAATTATTCCGGTACTTGCTAAAGTTGATACTTCATTAAAACTTGAAGATCAAGTAAAAGATGCTTTAAAATTATTATTAAGATAGGAGGTCTATCATGAAAGATGAAAGTGTTGTAACTAATTATTCTTTATTTGATGATAAAGAACTTGATAATACTATTAGACCTGAGACTATTGAAGAATATATTGGACAAACTGATGTTAAAGAAAATATTAAAGTGTTTGTAGAAGCTGCAAAGATTAGAAATGAACCTTTGGATCATGTTTTATTATATGGTCCTCCTGGATTAGGTAAAACTACATTAGCTTTTATTATTGCTCATGAGATGGGTACTCATATTAAGACAGCTAGTGGTCCTAGTATTGAAAAGAGTGGAGATTTAGCTGCTATTTTATCTTCTTTAGAACCAGGGGACGTATTATTTATAGATGAGATACATAGAATGCCTAGATATATAGAAGAGATTCTTTATCCTGCAATGGAAGACTATTCTTTAGATATTATTGTAGGTAGTGAAGGTAATAGTAGAAATATTAGAATAGATTTACCTCCATTTACTTTAGTAGGTGCTACTACTAGAGCTGGAGATTTATCTAGTCCATTAAGAGATAGATTTGGTATTATATCTAAATTACAATATTATACAGTTCCAGAATTAGAAAGTATAATTAAAAGAACTGCTAGAGTATTAGATGTTAAAATAGATGATGATGCAGCTTTTGAATTAGCTAAAAGAAGTAGAGGTACTCCTAGAGTAGCTAATAGATTATTTAAAAGAGTTAGAGATTTTGCTTTAGTTAGAAATAATGGTGTTGTTTCAAATGAAATAACAATGGATGCTTTAGATAGGCTTAAAGTTGATTACTTAGGTTTAGATAATACAGATCATGAATTATTATTAGCTATTATTAATAAATTTAATGGTGGTCCTGTAGGAATTGAAGCTATTGCTTCATCAATTGGTGAAGAGGTTACTACTATAGAAGATGTATATGAACCTTATCTATTACAGATGGGATTATTAAAAAGAACAAGTAGAGGAAGAGTAGTTACTGATAAGGCTTATGATCTACTTGAAATTCCTAGAAAAAAATAGTATAATATGCACTGATTTATTTCAGTGTTTTCTATTGTGTGAGGTGTATTTATGACAACAGAAGATTTTGATTATTATTTACCAGAAGAATTAATTGCTCAAACTCCACTTAAGGTTAGAGATTCTTCAAGATTATTAGTACTTGATAAGGATACTGGTGAAGTTGAACATAAAGTATTTACTGATATAATTGATTATTTAAATCCTGGTGATACATTAGTACTTAATGATACAAAAGTATTACCTGCTAGATTAATTGGAGTTAAAGAAGAAACTGGTGCAGTTATTGAAGTATTACTTTTAAAAAATATTGCAGGTGATGACTGGGAATGTTTAGTTAAACCAGCAAGAAGAATTAAAGTAGGTACTATTGTTTCTTTTGGAGAAGGTAAATTAAAAGCAGAGTGTATAGGTGAATATGATGAAGGTATTCGTCATTTTAGATTATTGTATTCTGGTATATTAATGGAGATATTAGAAGAATTAGGTACTATGCCACTTCCTCCATATATACATGAAAAGTTAGATGACCAATCTAGATATCAAACTGTATATGCTAAAGAAGTTGGTAGTGCTGCTGCTCCTACTGCTGGACTTCATTTTACTAAAGATTTATTAAAAAGAATTGAAGATAAAGGAATCAATATAGCTTATGTTACATTACATGTTGGTTTAGGTACTTTTAGACCTGTAAGTGTATCTAATGTTGAAGAACATGAAATGCATAGTGAATTTTATTCAATGAAAAAAGAGGTAGCAGAACTACTAAATAAAACTAAAGAATCTGGTAATAGAATAATAGCTGTAGGTACTACTAGTACTCGTACACTTGAAACTATTATGAGTGAACATGATAGATTTGTTGAATGTAATGGATGGACTAAAATATTTATTTATCCTGGTTATAAATTTAAGGGGATTGATGCATTAATAACTAATTTCCATTTACCTAAAAGTACATTAGTTATGTTAGTTAGTGCTTTAGCTGGTAGAGAAAATATACTTAATGCATATAAAATAGCGGTTGAAAATAAATATAGATTTTTCTCTTTTGGAGATGCTATGTTAATTAAATAGGAGGATTAATTATGAAAGTAAAATATAATTTAATTCATAAAGATAATAAAGCTAGATATGGTACTTTAGAGACTAATTATGGGACTTATGAAACACCTATGTTTATGCCTGTTGGTACTAAAGCTACAGTTAAATCATTATCGCCAGAAGAGTTAAAAGATATGAACTGTGGTATTATTTTAGCTAATACTTATCATTTATGGTTAAGACCTGGAGAAGATATTATTGATCATTGTGGTGGACTTCATAAATTTATGAATTGGGATGGACCTATTCTTACTGATTGTGGAGGATTTCAAGTATTCTCTTTAGTTAAAAATAAAGAAAAAGATATTACTGAAGAAGGAGTTCATTTTAAAAGTCATATAGATGGTAAAGATTTATTCTTAACTCCAGAGCTATCCATTCAAATTCAAAATAAATTAGATAGTGATATAGCTATGTCATTTGATGAATGTCCTCCATATCCTGTTACTTATGAATACATGAAAAATAGTGTTGAACGTACTCTAAGATGGGCAGAGAGAGGAAAAAAAGTTCATAATAATCCTAGACAATCTTTATTTGGGATTGTACAAGGTGGAGAGTTTGAGGATTTAAGAGAGTATAGTTGCAAAGAAACTGTTAAAATGGATTTTGATGGTTATAGTATTGGTGGTACTTCTGTTGGAGAAGATAAACCTACTATGTATAAAATGATTGAATATGGTGTTAAATATCTACCAGAAGATAAAGTTAGATATTTAATGGGTGTAGGTGATCCTATAGACATTCTAGAAGGAGTAGAAAGAGGAATAGATATATTTGATTGTGTTCTTCCTACTCGTATTGCTCGTCATGGACAAGCATTTACTAGAACTGGTAAGATTAACTTTAATAATGCACAATATAAAGAAGATTTATCTCCATTAGAAGAAGGTTGTGGCTGTTATACATGCCGTAATTATACTAAGGCTTATATTAGACATTTAATTACTACTGATGAGATGTTAGGTGGTAGATTAATATCTATACATAACATAAGATTCTTAGTAAAATTAGTAGAAGAAATTAGAGAAGCAATTAAAGAAGATAGATTTTTAGATTATAAAAAAGAATTTATTGCTAAATATGAACAAAAGAAGAAACAATAGTTTCTTCTTTTTATATGTAAAATACTGGATTACTACTTGTAGAAGTAGTTTTTTTAATATTGTTTTCTTTTATAGGTTCATTTATAGCACTTGCTATTTTAAACATTGATCTTACGTTAGATACTACTGGTTTTACTTGATATACTATTGGTATAGCTTGATTAATAACACCTAAAGTCTTTTGTGTACCATCTAATATATTTGACCATCCTATATTTTTTAAGGTACTAAATAAACTAGGCCTTATATAAGTATTTGGATACATATAAACACCTCTTTAATTTATTCTATGAAAAAAAGTATAAAAAGTTAATTTATTATTTAAAAATTTGTTTTGTTATGCTACAATAAAATAGAATAATAGGAGGTTAGAGTATGGATAAAGTACTAGCGCCATTTATATTTATTTATCATGTAATACATAAAATTATAAGTGTACCTGCAAAGGTTTTTAATAAAACTGAAGATAAAGTATTAGAGGTTAAGGATAAACAAGATTTAAAGAAAGCAGAAGCTAATGCTGCTGTACCTACTAATAATGTTGATTATACTCAAGCTCAGCCTCCAGTTGATAATCCACTTCCACAAACTCCAGATATGAATGCTTTTGCTGGTGTTTCTTCTAGTGTTAATAAAGGTACTAAGAGAGAAAGAACTCCACTAAAAGGTTTTAAATATACTATAGTTAATGGAGTTAATAAGAAAGAGCAAGGTACTATTGATGCTGAATCATTAGAGGATGCTCGTAGTTTTTTAGGTCAATTAGGATATGAAGTTTTAGATGTTCAAGAACGTAGTAAAATGGATATTGATATTAATATAGGTAATAAGATAAAAGCAGGTGAATTATCTTTTGCTCTTACTCAATTATCTACTTATATTAGAGCTGGTATTCCATTAGTAGATTCTGTAAAGATTTTAGCTAAGCAAACTACTAAAAAATCTTTACGTAAAAACTTTACTCAGTTAGTTTATGAATTATTAAAAGGAGAAAATTTCTCTGATGCTTTAGATGCTCAAGGAAATGTATTCCCTAAACTATTAATTAACATGGTAAAGACTGCTGAAATGACAGGTGACTTAGCATCTATTCTAGATGATATGTCTGAATATTATACTTCTATGGATAATACACGTAAGCAAATGAAGTCTGCAATGACTTATCCAGTAGTTGTTTTATCACTTGCTTTTGCTGTTTTAATATTCATGTTAACTTACTTAGTTCCTCAGTTCTCATCAATGTTTGAAGAACAAGGAGCATCTCTTCCAGCACTTACACAAACTATTTTAAATATTTCTAATTTTATTAAAAATTATTATTTATTCTTAATTCTTGGTATAGGTATTTTTGTTGGAGTATTTGTATATTTATATAAGAAAGTTCAATCATTTAGAGTTGTAATTCAAACTATTCTAATGCATTTACCTGTATTTGGTAATATTATCATTTATAATGAAGTAGCTAACTTTACTAAAACTTTTGCATCATTATTAAACCATGGTGTTTTTATTACTGATTCAATGGAAATATTATCAAAGATTACTACTAATGAAATATATATTAGAATTATTAATAAAACTCTAGTTAATTTAGGTAAAGGTGATACTATATCTAGTGCCTTTAGAGGTGAATGGGCAATACCTGTTGTTGCATATGAAATGATTGTTACTGGTGAATCTACTGGTCAATTAGGTCAAATGATGGAAAAAGTTGCAACACACTTCCAAGGTTTACATAAGAATATCATAGATCAAATGAAGAGTTTAATTGAACCATTATTAATAGTATTTTTAGCAGGAGTTGTTGGTGTTATCTTGATATCTATAGTTCAACCTATGTTTGCAATTTATTCAGCTGTTCAATAGGAGGGATATATATGAAACTATTATATATGTTCTTCTTTTTTGCTATAGGTATTACTATTGGTTCAATATTTAATAAAATAGGTAAACATTTACCTAATAATGAAAAGATTTTTAAAAAAGAAAAATGTCCTAATTGTGGATATCAATTTGAAATATATGAGAGAATTCCATTATTTTCATATTTTGCTTGTAGTGGGAGATGCTCAATGTGTAATAATAGATTAGATAGTTTAGAAGTACTTAATGAGTTCTTTACTGGATTCTTATTTGTAGTAGCTTATTATGTTTTTGGATTATCTTATGATTTATTAATTGCCTTTGGAATTATTTCTTTATTAATGATTGTTGTTGTGAGTGATTTAACTTATTACATTATTTCAGATGAAGTATTAATCTTCTTTAATTGTTATTTTATACTTATATTATTATTTAAAGATGGATTAGAAGGAATGCTTTTACATGTAGCTAGTGGCTTCTTTTTATTCTTTATTATGTATTTAATAATGGTTATAGGTAACTTAATATTAAAAAAAGAATCCTTAGGTGGAGGAGATATTAAAATGATGTTTACTTTTGGACTATTATTGGGTCCAGTAGTAGGATTATTTTCAATATTTGTTAGTAGTGTAATTGCCTTACCAGTTTCTTTATTAATTATGTATACTAAAAAAGAAAATATAATTCCCTTTGGACCGTTCTTGTTAATATCATTAACGTTATTATATTTTACTAAGTTTGATATTAATGTAGTTTTAAATTTACTAAAATTTTAAGAAAGTTAATCTTTCTTTTTTTTATTTTATGATGTAGTATAAAGTCAGGTGATGAATATGAGTAATTTAACATTATTACCAGCAGATACTTATACTGTTATTAATAAGACAGTTATTACTGATAGTGATTTAAAATTAGTTAGTATGTTATATCAACCTATTATAGGGTATACTGCTGTATCTTTATATAATACATTAGTTAATGACTTAGATAAGTTACAAATTATGAGTGAAGAATTTACTCATCATCATTTAATGTCAACTATGCAATTAAAATTACAAGATATCTTAATAGCTAGAGAAAAGTTAGAAGGAATAGGTTTATTAAAGACTTATATTAAGAAAGATTCTGTTAATAGTTATGCTTATTTATTGTATTCTCCTATAAGTGCAAATGAGTTTTTTAATCATCCTATTTTAAATGTAGTTTTATATAATAATTTAGGTAAAAAAGAGTATGATAAATTACTTAATTATTATAAAGTGCCTAAAATTGTACTAAAGGATTATGAAGATGTTACTGCTTCTTTTGATGATGTTTTTGCATCAGTTAGAGGTAATGTATTAGAAGTAGATGATATTACTAAGAGAGATTCTAATAATATTTTAATTAATAAAGGAATTGATTTTAATTTGTTAATTTCATCTATACCAGAAGCTAATTTAAATGATAAATGTTTTAATGAAGAAACTAAAGAATTAATAAATGCATTAAGTTTTACTTATAATTTAAAAACTATAGATATGCAAAATTTAGTTAGAGATTCTATTAATGAAAAAGGTTTAATAGATAAAAATAAATTAAGAAAGAGTTGCCGTGATTATTATCAATTTGATAATAATGGGAATTTACCTACACTTATTTATAATAAACAACCTAGTTATTTAAAAAATCCAGCAGGAGATAATTCTAAAAGAGGTAAATTAGTATATGCATTTGAGAATTTAACTCCATATCAATTTTTAAAAGCTAAATATAAAGGAGCTGAACCTACAGCTAGAGATAAGCGATTAATAGAAAATTTACTGGCTGATCAAAAGTTTCCTCCTGGAGTAGTTAATGTATTAATAGCTTATGTATTAAAGATTAATAATGAGCAATTAAAAAAGAGTTATGTAGAAACTATTGCTGGTCAATGGAAAAGGCTTAATATTCAGACTGTAGAAGAAGCTATGAATATTACTGAGAAAGAACATAAGAAAAATAAGAAGATGTTTAGTGATAATAAAAATACTTCTAAGAGCAATACTAATGTTAGTGATGTACCTATATGGTTTGATAGTAAAGTATCAGCATCTATTTCTACAGAAGAATCAAATGAATTAGATAAATTGTTGGAGGACCTTGTCTAATACTGTAAAGGTTCTTTTTCTTTTATTGATTAATATCTTTCATACATGGTACTATTTAAGTGCGTGTTGAAAAGAGTTGATTAGATGAGTAGAGGAAATAACGAGTTTTTTAATATTATAAAACCAATTATTAATAATTGTGAATTTGATAAGTTAAAGGATATTAGACATCATGGAATAACTAGATATGATCATTGTATGAGAGTAGCTTATTACTCATACATTGTTACTAAGTTTTTTAGATTAAATTATAAAGATACTACTGAAGCTGCTTTATTACATGATTTTTTTACAGATGAAGTAGTTGAAGAGAACTTTATAAAAAGACTTACTAATCATCCTAATATAGCTTATTCTAATGCTTCTAAGTTTTTTAAATTAAATAAGATGCAAGAAGATATTATTAAAACTCATATGTTTCCTATTACATTAACTCCACCTAAATATTTAGAGAGTTGGATAGTAGATATAGTAGATGATATAGCTGCTGTTTATGAGAAAGTATTTTCTGTTAGAAAAGAGTTAAGTGCTGCTACTACATTTTTATTTTTATTACTTATAAATTATATGAGATAGTTATTATCTCTTTTTTTTGTCTAAATCTTTATTTTATATATGTTTTATGTTATAATCATACCCAGAGAAAGAAGGAAACTATATGAGTAAAACATTTATATTTGGACATAAGAGACCTGATACAGATGCTACTATGTCTGCTATTGGATTATCTTACTTAAAGAATAAATTGGGATTTGATACTGAACCTAGAGTTTTAGGAGATGTTAATAAAGAGACTGCATATGCATTAAAACATTTTAAGATTAAAACTCCTGAATATTTAAATGATGTAAAATTACAAATTAAAGATGTTAGTTATAATAAAGAATTTTTAATTAATGAAAATGCTTCTATTTATGATGCATATCAATATATGTTAAAAGAAGAATTAACTGGATTACCTGTATGTAAAGATAATAGAGAGTTATTAGGATTAATTACCTTAAAAGATTTATCTCATACAATGATTAATGAAAATATAGAAGAATTATATACTTCTTATGATAATATTATTAAAGTATTAAAAGGTGAATCTCTAAATAAAGTTAATGATGAAATTGTAGGACATGTATTAGTAGCTGCTTATAGAAGTACTACATTTATCAATACTGTTACTATTAGTGAAGATACTGTTTTAATAGTAGGAGATAGACATAGTGTTATTGAACATGCTGTTAATAGAAAAGTTAAATTACTTATTTTATCAGGAGATTCTGAAATTAAAGAAGAACATTTAAAATTAGCTAAGAAATATAAGATTAATGTAATTAGAACTCCATATGATTCTTATCATATAGCTAAATTAATCGGATTAACTAATTATATTAAAACTATGGTTAGAACTTTTGAACCAGTTAAATTTGAAGAAACAGATTTTGTATCTAGTGTTAATGAAGTAAATGAAAAATTACAACATACTAATTATCCAATTGTTGATAAAGATAATAAATGTTTAGGTTTACTTAGAATGAGAGATTTAAGTAAAAAAGATCCTAAGAGAGTTATTTTAGTAGATCATAATGAACCTTTACAAAGTGCTGAAGGTATTGATGAAGCTGAAATAGTTGAAATATTTGATCACCATGCATTAAGTTCTTTAAGCACTTCACAACCTATTAATTATAGAAATATGGCTGTTGGTTCTACTTGTACAATTGTATATACTATGTTTAAAGAAAGAGGTATTAAAGTACCTAAGAATATAGCTGGTGCATTATTATCTGGTATTTTATCTGATACATTAATACTAAAGAGTCCTACTGCTACTGCAATGGATGAAGTTGCTGTTAAAGAATTAGCAGAAATTGCTGCAGTTGATTACCAAAAATATGGTATGGATATGTTAAAAGCTGGTACTAGTGTAGAAGGTATGACTAAAGAACAAGTATTATATAATGACTTTAAGTTATTTACTGTAGGTGATAAGAAATTTGGTATAGGACAATTCTTTACTATGAACTTTGATGATATGAAGAAAGAAATGGATGAATATATTAAAGTATTAGATAATGAATGTGAGAAGAATGGATATCCACTTATGTGTTTATATATAACTGATATTATAGAAAATGGTAGTTATGTAATATATAATTCTAAAGGTGAAGAATATATGAAGCTTGCATATGATGATAAAGATGTAAGTGAAGGATTCTTTGTTGAAGGATGCGTTTCTCGTAAGAAAAATGTTGTTCCTGTAATTATGCCAATATTTGAATAAGGAGATTTATCTCCTTTTTTTGTTTTAATTATTATTATTTTTTAATATAATAAAATAGAGGTGGTAATTTGTATAATTTTCTATGTGTTTTTTTAACATTTTATATATATAGTGTTATTGGATATATATTTGAAATAACATATTGTTCTATTAGAAATAATAAATTCACATGGACTAGAGGTTTCTTAATAGGTCCATATCTTCCAATATATGGTACTGGTTCATTAATCCTTATTAATACTTTAGGTAGATATAGTAATGATTATTTAGTCTTATTTATTATGAGTATGTTCTACTGTAGTACTTTGGAGTATATTACTAGTTATGTATTAGAAAAATTATTTAATTTAAGATGGTGGGATTATTCAAAAAGAAAATTTAATTTAAATGGAAGAGTATGTTTATTAAATGGAGTATTATTTGGAATAGCTGGAGTATTTATTGTTAAGTTTATTAATCCTTTAATTATTAGTTTTATTTATTCAATGAATTATTCTGTATTAACTATAATAAGTTTAATATTATTAATAATGTTTATTGTTGATTTAGTTTTATCAATTAGAATTGTTTTAGGACTTAAAAATAATATTCATAAGATTATTAATATGGATTCAACAATAGAGATAAAGAAAGAAGTATTATTATTTATTAAAAATAATGGTACGCTTACTAATCGTTTGTTAAAATCTTATCCTAATTTAGTTTCAATCAATAGTAAAAAACTATCTGAAGGTGTTCAATTTATAAAAAATGAGTTAAAGAAAAGAAAGAAGACTAAATAGTCTTTTTTTGTTTAAACTTGTCTATTTTTATATTTATATGATAACATTGTATTAGGATGGTGAAGTAAATGAAGAAAGCTATTCTAGGTCCACAGGGGAAAGTTATTAAGTCAAAAAGATTTGAAGAAGATAATATCCTTATTGATGGCTTAATGATATGTTTAGATAAAATGACTAAGATGGGTACTGCAAGAGAGATAAATGATTATTTATTATATGGTAGTAATGATGATATTGATATAAAGGAAGAAGTAGCTAGATTACTATTACTTGCTACGTCATTTCCTTCTAATATTTCTCCAGCACTAGATATAGGAGAAAAAATAATGGCAAATCATATAGTTGATATTAATTCTATGTTTATGAGAGAATTCTTAGAAATAGATTTAAGAAGTAAAAAAAGTTCTTTTATGAATAGTAATTTTTATGATGCTATATCATCTAAAGTTAAAGAGATGGAATCTAAAGATGATATGAATGTTAATTTTTATTTAAATAATGGAATTATTCTTAATAAGAATTTAAGAAATCTATATATAGCTAATTTAGATAAGAATATTAAAGATAATAAATTAGAAGTTAAATTTAGAGAACCTTTAATAGAGTTGTTTCAGTATAACTTAGATTATACTTTGAATAAATTAAAGAATGGAGTGATTAAGAATGTACAGGTACAAACAAGATATCAATAGGAATATATTTAGGGGTTATGATATTAGAGGTATTTATCCTATAGAGATAGATAGTGATACTGCTTATACAATCGGTAGAGGTTTTGGTAGTTATATTAAATCTATAGGTAAAACACAAGCTGTTATAGGTCATGATAATAGACTTAGTAGTGATGAGTTATATACTGCTTTAAAAACTGGTATTATGGAGTCTGGTATTGATGTTATTAGTTTAGGATTAGTAACTACTCCAATGTATTATTATGCATGTATTAAATTAAAGGTATATAGTGGAGTAATGGTTACTGCTTCTCATAATCCAAAAGATGATAATGGATTTAAATTTGCTTTTGATGAATCAGGTAATTGTAAAGGACAAGAAATACAAGACTTTTTAGCTTATATTTTAAAAGGTGACTTTATATCTGGATCAGGTAGTGAAGAGTCATATAATATAGAACCTGATTATGTAGAATTATTTAGAACAAACTTCAATTTTGGAGAGAGAAGAGTTAAAGCTGTTATTGATCCAGGAAATGGTACTACATCTATAATTGCTAAAAAATTATATGAGATGTTCCCAATTGATTTAGTATGTATTAATGATGATAGTGATGGAACATTCCCTAATCATCATCCAGATCCATGTGTTGAGAAAAACTTAGATCAATTAAAGAAAAAAGTTATTGAAGTAGGAGCTGATATTGGTTTAGCTTTTGATGGTGATGGAGATCGTATGGGATTAGTTACTTCTAAAGGTACATTTATTCCTACTGATAAATATATGATTATTGTTGTAAGAGATATAATTGATAAAGTAGCTAATAAGAAGTTCTTATATGATGTTAAATGTTCTAAATCATTAAGTGATGAAATTGAAAGACTAGGCGGAGAAGGTATTTGTTATAGAACAGGTAACTCTTATACTAAGGCAAAAGTTAGAGATGATGATTTACCTTTTGGAGGAGAATTATCTGGACATGTATACTTTAGAGATAGATGGCCTGGATTTGATTCAGGATTATATGCTGGTCTTAGAATGTTAGAGATTTTATCTAATACTGATAAAAGTGTAGAAGAGTTATTAGAAGGAATTAATGAATATTATTCAACAGAAGAGTTGAAGTTTACTTCACCTGATAATGTTAAATTTGGAGTAGTAGAGAAAATTGGAGAATATGCTAAAGAACAAGGATATAATTACTTAACTATTGATGGTATTAAAGTATTATTCGATGATGGTTGGGCTTTAGTTAGAGCTTCTAATACAGGACCTAATATAACAGCTAGATTTGAAGCTAGTACAAATGAAAGATTAGAAGAACTACAAAAAGAGTTTATATCTAAGATAGAAGAATTTAATAAATAGTGAAAAACTACATATATATGTAGTTTTTTTATGATATAATTTATTTAGAATAGGAGGTAGTTTATGAAAAGAAGAATTAATACTCTAATTTTTATTGCTATCTTTCTATTTTTATTATCTTGTAGTATGGCTTATTCTGCATTATCTAGTAATTTAACTATATCTGGAGATTTATCTTATAGAATTCAAAAAGATATTAGAGTTACTAATGTTACTTTTGATAGTGTAGAAAATAATGGTATTAATATTTCTTCTCCAACATTTGCATCTCAAAAATTTAGCGGTACTATTAATTTACCTAATTTAGATTCTGGTGTTATTTATAATGTTTATATAACAAATTATTCTAATAAAAGTAAGATGATTAATTCATTTACATTAGGAAATCCTTCTACTGGTATAGATTTACTAGATTATAATTTAACTGATAGAATTCCTGCTAATGAAACTACTGTTATAAAAATTAAAGTTAGGCATAATCCTAATTACTCTGTTACTTCAAATAATCTTTCCTTTTCGGTTAATTTTATGTTTGCAACTTATGAAGAAGATTGCCTTAGAATTAATAGTAAAACCATATCAGGATATACAACTTATAGTATAACAATGGGTAACGTTAGTACGACAATATTTTCTTATAATTATTTATATGGCCCTATACTTAGTGATTCTATCGAAAAGATAGAATTCACTACTACCAATATTCCAGATCCTAATGCAATAGGCTCTTGGGATGTATCAAATAAACAAAATGGTTCTGTTATGGCATGGTATTTTGATTCGGATAATGATGGATTATATGAAGTTGTAATAGGTCAAAATGGTGATTTTGTTAGAGCAAATAAAACGTCAAGTTACTTATTTTCTGAATTAATAAATCTAGAATCTATAGTTAATTTAAATCTTCTTAATACTGCTAATGTTACTGATATGAGTCAAATGTTCAACGATTGTCCTAATTTAACATCTTTAAATTTAAGTAGCTTTAATACATCTTCTGTAACAACTATGAGTTATATGTTTCATTTTTGTTATAATTTAACATCTTTAAATTTAAGTAGCTTTAATACATCTTCTGTTACAAATATGTCCTATATGTTTGACTATTGCTATAACTTAACTTCTTTAAATCTAAGTAATTTTAATACTTCTTCTGTTAGATATATGAATCTAATGTTTTACCGCTGTAACAGCTTAACCACTTTGAATTTAAGTAACTTTAATACCCCATCTGTTACAAATCTACAATATATGTTTTCTGGTTGTTCTAATATAACATCTCTAGATTTAAGCAGCTTCAATACCTCTTCTGTAACAAATATGTCTTATATGTTTGATGGCTGTTCCAGTTTAACCACTTTGAATTTAAGTAGTTTTAATACCTCTTCTGTAATAACTATGTGTCGTATGTTTTCTGGTTGTTCAAGTTTAACAACTTTAAATCTAAGTAATTTTAATACATCTTTAGTAACTACTATGCTTCAGATGTTTTCTCGTTGTTCAAGTTTAACAACTTTAGATTTAAGTAGTTTTAATACAGTAAAAGTGACAGATATGTCTTATATGTTTAATGGTTGTTCAGGTTTAACTTCTTTAAATGTTAATAATTTTAATACATCATCTGTTACAAATATGGAACAGATGTTTAATGGTTGTTCGGGTTTAACTTCTTTAAATGTTAATAATTTTAACACTTCATCTGTTACAAATATGCAAAAAATGTTTTCTGGTTGTTCTAGCTTAACGTCTCTAAGTGTAAGCAGTTTTAATACAGCAATTGTAACAAATATGTATGAAATGTTTAGAGATTGCTCAAAATTAACATCTCTAAATCTAAGTAACTTTAATACTGTTTCTGTCACAAATATGTCATATATGTTTACTTATTGTGAAAGTCTTGTTACTATTTATGTTAGCAATACATTTTTAACTACTTCTGTTACTTCATCTACAGACATGTTCTGGCTTTGTAATTCTCTAGTTGGTGGTAATGGTACTACTTATAGTTATTCAAATAGTGGTGTTACATATGCTAGACCTGATGGATATAGTTATGATACTAATACTTCTACATGGGTTAATGATGGTTCTCCTGGATACTTTACTTTAGTTACTTAGATTTATGTCAAGTATTATAAAGAAGAAAGAGTAGAGATGCTCTTCTTCTTTTTTTCATGATATAATTTTATGGATAAGAAATATCTTGATAATGAATTATATATATGATATAGTGTAGTAGACGTTTGGCAAAAATCTATATATTTATAGTACTACTACATAGAAATATGTAGTTTTTGTCGTTTCTTAGTTTTCATTAATGGAGGTGTACTATGGCTATTAGTGATTCAGAATTTCAAAAAGAAAAAAAGATACTTAGTAAGGTTCAAAAATTATTGGATCAAACTCTTGATGATTTAGGTGTTGATGTATTTGATGCAGAAGAGGGATTACAAGACTTTAAGAAGATGATGTGGGAAAATGCTTCTAGTTTTGACTCTGGAGAAATGCAACAAGTTATGGCTGCTACTTCTCAGGAAGCAGAAAAAGTCTTTATGAAAAGAGACTATTTTAAAAAGTTACTTCAAGTAAAAGATAAACCTTATTTTGCTTCTATTGTATTTAAAGATGATGAAGGTAAAATATTTAATATTTATATTTCTCTTACATATTTAAAAGATAAGAAATTAAATAATATTTTATACGATTGGAGAAGTCCTATATGTAGTTTATTCTATGATTATGAGACCGGTCCTTGTTCTTATAAAGCTCCTGGTGGTGTAATGACTGGAGAGTTAAAAAGAAAAAGGCAATATAAGATAGAAGATAGAAAACTAGTTGGAGTATTTGATAATAGTTTAAATATTGATGATGAAGTATTACAAGAAGTTCTTGCGAATGAATCTAGTGATAAGATGAAGAATGTTGTTAATACTATTCAACAAGAACAAAATCAAGTTATTAGAAACTTAGAAGATGATAATTTAATTGTTCAAGGTATAGCTGGTTCTGGTAAGACTACAGTAGCTCTCCATAGAATTGCATTCTTACTTTATAGATTACCTAATTTAACTAGTAATAATATTCTAATATTTTCTCCTAATAATATTTTTACTGAGTATATTTCTGATGTTTTACCATCTTTAGGAGAAGCTAATACATTACAAACTACTTTTAATGATTATATGTTTTCTATGTTACATGAATATAAAGATGTAGAAAGTTTTACAGATTTTGTATCTCGTTATTATACTTATTTAGAAATTAATCCTGAACTTGTTAAATATAAACAGAGTGATCAAATAATAGAGGATATGGATAATTACTTAAATGATTATATTAGTAATTGTTCTATTATAAAAAGTTTTACTGAAGGAGAAATTAACTTTGTTGATAAGGATGAAGTTAATCAAATGTTACATTATAAATATGATAGATTTCCTTTATTTGAAAGATTAGATGAGATTGCTAAAAAACTTAGTTCTAATTTTTATAAGGGTAGTGGAAAGAAGAATAAAACTTTTGCTAAGCTATTAAGAGAAAATAGTAACTTTAAAAAAGATTATAAAAAAATATATAAAGATTTCTGGTTAAGTAAATATACTAAGATTAAATTAAAAGAAGAAGAAATTAATAAATTTATTAATAAAGATGTTATTAATTATGAAGATGCTTTATTACTTACTTATTTAAAAGGAACACTTGAAGGATTTAGATATGAGAATAATATTAAACAAGTAGTTATTGATGAAGCACAAGATTATAATAGATTACAATATATTATAATTAATAAGATATTTCAAAGAGCAGATTTTACTATATTAGGAGATATTAATCAAAATATAAATCCATATTATTCATATGATTCATTAGAGTCTTTAACTGATATATTTAATGGTAGTAGTATATATCTAGAATTATTAAAGACTTATAGATCTAGTCCTGAAATAATAGAATATACTAATAAGATATTAGGACTTAATCATGTAAATGCTATAAGAAGAGATAATAATAAACCAGTTATTATGAGAAAGAATGTTTCTAATTTAAAAGAATCTATAGAGAATGATATTAAGTATTTACAAGATAATTATAAGAGTACAGCTATTATTACTAAAGATTATAAAGAAGCTTTAAAATTATATGATATTTTAGGTAATGATAATATATCTTTAGTAGATGCGAATAGTAAGAGATTTAGTAAAGAACTAATTATTATACCTGCATATGTTGCTAAGGATTAGAGTTTGATAGTGTTATCATTTATAATGATAGAGATAATTCTTATAAAAATAATGAAAGAAACTTATTATATGTTGCTTGTACTAGGTGTCAACATGAATTAATTATTTATAACTAAAAAAAGATTCTTATGAATCTTTTTTTATGTAAAAATAAAATGTAGTTCCTTTATCTAGTACTGAATCAACTCCATATTTATAGTTATGAGCTTCTAATATTTCTTTTACTATAGATAGGCCTAAACCAGTACCTATTAAGTTTCTTTTATGTTTCTTTTTATTCTTATAATATTTATCCCATATAAATGGTATATCTTCTTCTTTAATACCTTTACCTGTATCTATTATTTCTACTTTTATATTATCTTTGTTATTTATTATTTTTATAGTTACTAGATTATCTTCTCCAGTATAATTAATAGCATTATTTATTAAATTATATATTACTTGTTCTAACTTTTTCTTATCTGCTTTAATTATTAATTTTTTATTTTTACATATTAGTTTAAACTTATAGTCTTCTAATTCTTCTAAATATTTGTATTTATTCATTATACTATTAACTAGTTCTACTAAGTCTAAATCTTCTAGTTCTAGCTTTTCTATATCGTTTTGCATTTTACTTAGTGTTAAGATATCATTTACTAAGATAGTTAATCTTTCTGTTTCATCTATTATAGTATTAATATCTTCTTTTTGTTTTTCTTCATTATCTTTATGTAGATCAATACTCATTTCAGCATAAGCTTTAATCATAGTAAGAGGAGTTTTTAAATCATGAGATACATTAGCCATTAAGTCTCTTCTTAATTCTTCTGTTTTTTGTAATTCTTCTTTAGTTGTATTAAGAGTTTCTTCTAATTCTTTTATTTCTTCAATACTTGTATTTGAGTTAAAGTTTGTATCTTTTCTATTTAATCTTTTAGCTTTATTATTAATACTTATTATAGGTTTAGATATATATTTTGAAATATAATAAGATATTATTAAAGATAATACTAAAACTAAGATAGTAATTATAATTAATTGATTTCTTAATATTCCTACAATTGATTCTACTGGTTCTATTGAAGTATTTATGAAGGCATAATTATTATTTTCTAATTTTATAGCATATACAAATGTATTATTATCAAAGTTAGGATTATTTATTTTATATGTTTGATGTGTTTTATTTGAGTTTATGAAGTCACTTTTATATAGATAGCTATTAATATTACCTATTAAGCATCCTTTACCTCTATAAGTAGAGGAATAAATTGGTAGTGCTCCATCATCAGATATTTCTATACATACTTCTTTTTCTAATGATTCTTTATTAATTATAGCTTGTAAATTATTGGAGTTTTTATTACTTATAATGGTAGTTGCAACTGTTTTTGCATCATTTATTTTATTTAGTTCATAATATTTATCAAAGAATATTACTTGGAATGTCCAAAGAAAGAATAGTATTAATATAGAGAAAAGTAAAAAGTATTTCCAAATGTGGAATATTAAACTATTCTTCTTCAACAAATTTATATCCTATTCCTCTTACTGTTTTAATATGATCTCTATATCTTCCTAAATTACTTCTTAACATTTTCATATGAGTATCTATTGTTCTATCATCACCAAAGTAATCATATCCCCACAATTTAGATAATAATTGTTCTCTTGATATAGCTATATCTTTATTCTTAATTAAATATGTTAATATTTCAAATTCTTTAGGAGTTACTTCTATTATCTTATTATCTATTTTTATGGTATGTGATTGGAAATTAATTACTAAAGTATCTAATACATATTCTTCCATTAAATGATTAGTTCTTTTCATAATAGCTTTTATTCTAGCTATTAATTCTTTTGGAGAAAATGGTTTAGTTAAATAATCATCTATACCTAAATCAAAACCTTGTAGTTTATCTAATTCTTCATCTCTAGCAGATAGAATTATAGTAGGTATTCTATACTCTTTAGGTAATTCTTTTAATAATTCAAAGCCATCCATCTTTGGCATCATAATATCAAGTATTAGAATGTCATAATCATTTTTCTTTAGCTTTTCTAAAGCAATGTTTCCGTTTTCTGCTTCATCACATTCATATTTTGATGATTCACAATATTCTCTTATTACGTTTCTTATTTTTTCTTCATCATCGACTATTAGTACTTTCATAAATACCTCCTTCAAGTACATATTATACAATAATTGTGAATTTTAAGTGAAATTAAGTAAGATATTTAGAAGTTTTTAAATATAAATATATAGTTGAGATAATTATACTTAATGATTCTGATATAATTAGTGACCATAATCCAATTTTAAAAAAAGATAAAATAGTTAGTGATAAAGATCCTATAATTGTACTAATTGTCATACTAAGCATATTTATTTTACTTTTTCCTATAGCATCTAGTGTTGCTTCTAGAGGAGAAGTTAGGTATTGTAAGAAAAAAATTGGAGCTAATACTTTTAAAAAAGTTGTACCTTTATTGGTATGATAAATAGTTTTTAATAGTATCTCTGGCATAGTTATAAAAATAGTAGTAAATATTACTCCTATGATAATACTAAATAGTATTGCTGTTTTTAGTTTGTATTTTACTTTATTTATGTTTCCTTTTGAATAGTCATTAGAAATAGTTGGTAAAAGAGCATCAGAAATAGCTATAGTAAAAAAAGATGGAAGAAGTATTAATGGGATTACATACCCTGTAATTACTCCATAATTATAGCTAATATATCTGGTAGAATATCCTACTCTAGTTAAAATATTAGTTAATATTATTGGTTCTAAGAAGAAGCCAACACTTCCAATTAATCTAGAAGTAGTAGTTGGTATTGATATAGAAAAAGATCTTCTTAAGTAATTAATTTTAGGTATAAAATCTCTTCTTCTTATATCTATTTTTTTAGGTAAAAATACTAATAATATTAATATAGATATCATTTCTGATATTACATTAGTAAGTATTAAAAAACATATTATATAAGATATACTTTTATTTTTTATAATGGGTAAATAGAATAAATATATAAATAGTTTTATTAATAGTTCTACTGTATTAGATAATATTATTGGTAATGTATTACTTTTACCTAAAAAATAACCATTAATCATAGAGGTTATACTTGTAAATGGTACTACTAGAGCCATAGATATAATACCTAAATATAGGTTTCTATTATTTAATAATTTGTATGATAATGTTTTAGCAAATACAAATATTAAAATCATTAGAAAAACTGTATTAATTACTTGTATTGGTAGTATTGATAATACTACTTTTTTATTATTTGTTTGTTCTTCTCCAATTAGTTTAGAGATTGCTTTAGGAAATCCTGCTTGAGATAAATTAATTATTAATATAAGAGTAGGAGTTAATAACATATATTGTCCTAAAGCTTCTGTTGTTATTGACCTTGTTAATACTATTTTTATTATTAAACTTAATACTTTAGTTATAATTCCGCCAATAATTAGAATAATAGTTGACTTTATGAATTTATTTTTCATATTAAATAATATGAAATTTATAAAAAAATATGTATTTGCTTTAAATTTATGATATTATTAATTTGTATATAATAATATAAGTATTAAAGAGGTGTATTATTAGATGAGTAATATGATAGATTTTTTAACATCTAAAGAAATAATTGTAGTATATATTATTATTGCTGCAGCTATTCTTTTATGTTTAATACTATTTATAATAGATAAAACTTATGATAAGAGAAGAAAAAGACAAAATACTAGACAATTAAATAAATTAGTAGAAGAAGTTAATTTAAGATTAGAAAAAGAAAAACCTAAAAAAGAGATTAAAAAAGAGGAAAAAGCTTCTAAGAAAGAAGAAAAGACTCCTGTTATAGTAGAACCAGAAGTTGAGGTATCTAATACTATTAATAGTGTGAATGTAGAGAGTGATTTTGTTCCTCCTATTGAAGTTGATGTTGAACCTGATAATAGTACTTTTGAAGATGAAATAGAAGTTATGGAAGAAGTACCGATGGTACATGAAAAAGTTGAAGAACTTTTATATACTGATCCAGAACCTGATAGAGAAGAAGCTACTAGAGAATTATTAAAATTAACAGAAGAGTTAGAAAAAGCTGAAAGAGAACAAAAGAATGAAATTGATATAGATGCTTATGAATCTTTACAAGAAGAAAATGCTATTATTAGTTTAGATGAATTAACTAAGAGAAGTGAAGAGATGTATGCTGCTAATGAAATTAGTCAATATGAAGATGAAGGTAATGAACCTATAAGTTTAGAAGATTTAGAAAAGAGAAAACAAGAAGTAGTTAATTCTGAAATAAATGAAGAGCCAGAAATTATTGAAGTTGAAGAACCTGAGATAATAGAAGAAATTCATCAAGAACAATTAGATTTAGATAATGCTTATCATGGACATAATACTAAGTCTAATAATGAAATTTTTTCATCTGTATTTGGAGCAGAAAAACAAAAAGTTGTTCAAACTGAAGAGGAATTAGAAAAAACTTCTCAATTCTTATTATCAATTAAAGATTTACAAGAAAAACTAAAATCTTAAAGCACTATTAAGTGCTTTTTTTAATTATTAATATATGCTATAATATCTTAGAACTTTTGAAAGAAGGGGTATAATGAGAAGCGTTGGTATACTTACTTTAGGATGTAAAGTTAATACTTATGAATCTGAATTTGTTATTAACGAACTTAAAAAAGCAGGATATGAAATAAAAGATTTTGATGATGTATGTGATGTTTATATTATTAATACATGTACAGTAACTAATAGTAGTGATAATAAAAGTAAAAAGATGATTAGACAAGCCATTAAGAGAAACAGTCATGCTTGTGTAGTTGCTATGGGATGTTTTATAGCTGCTAATCCTGATTATCATGAAGATGGTTTAGATATTACTATTGGTAATAAAGATAAATCTAAGATAGTAGAATTATTAGATCAATATTTTAAAAATAAAGAAGAGTTACAATTACAATATACTGGTAGATTAAAAGAATTTGAAGATATGTATATAAATAATTTTCCAGGTAGAACTCGTGCTTTTGTTAAAATTCAAGATGGATGTGATAATTTTTGTAGTTATTGTATTATTCCATTTGTTAGAGGCAAATGTAGAAGTAAAGATGAAGACAAAGTAGTAGAAGAGATAACTGATTTAGTAAATAATGGATATAAAGAAGTAGTTTTAACTGGTATTCATACTGGTAGTTATGGAGTAGATTTAGATACTAGTTTTGCTCATCTACTTAATAGATTAGTTAATATTAATGGATTAGAAAGACTTAGAATTTCTTCTATTGAAACTACTGAGTTAAATGAAGAAGTATTAGATGTATTAAGAAACTCTAATGTATTAGTAAATCATTTACATATACCTATTCAAGCGGGATCTAATGAAATATTAAAAGCAATGAATAGAAAGTATGATTTAGATTATTTCTTTAAAAAGATAGAAGAGATTAGATCTATTAGACCAGAAATATCTATAAGTACAGATGTTATAGTTGGATTTCCTGGAGAAAGTGAAGAGTTATTTCAAACTACAATAGATACTTGTAGAAAATTAGAATTTTCTAAATTACATGTTTTTCCGTATAGTGAGAGACGTGGAACTGCATCTTCTAGAATGGATAATAAGTTAGATAATTCTATTAAAAAAGATAGAGCAAGAAGATTAATAGAAGTATCACATGAATTAGAAACTAATTATATGAGTAAATATATCGGAAAAGAAATAGAAGTATTAGTAGAAGAATATAAAGATGGTTATTCTTATGGACATACTGGTAATTATTTATATGCTAAAATAAATAGAGAATTACCACATAATGAAATAGTAAAAGTTAAAGTTAAAGAAATATCTTATCCATATGTAATATGTGAATAAGAGAAGGAGGTATCATGGAAGAAGTTAGTATAAAAGGTAAATATACAAGAACAATATTTCAAAATAATAATACTGGATATACTATTGGATTATTTAAAGTACATGATACTTCAAGTGAAGCATTAACAGATTATTTAAATAGAACAATTACATTTACAGGTTATTTTCATGACTTAAATGAAATAGATACTTATATTATGTATGGTAATTTAGTTAGTCATGAAAAGTATGGAGAACAGTTTTCTGTTACTAAATATGAAAGATGTAAACCTGAAGAAAAGAATTCAATAATAGAATTCTTAACTAGTGGATTATTCAAAGGTATTGGTGAAAAGAAAGCTAAAGCTATTGTAGATGTATTAGGTAGTGATACACTAAAAATTATATTGGAGCAACCTGATAATTTAATACTTATTCCAAGTATTACTAAAGCTAATGTAGATGTTTTACATAAAACATTAAAGAATTATGAATCTAGTTATGAAGCTATATTAAAATTAGAAAGTATTGGTTTTAGTACTAAAGACTCTATGATTATCTATAATAAATATAAAGCTAAAACATTAGATATTATTGATATAGATATTTATAAATTAGTAGATGATTTAATAGATATTAGTTTTAAAAAAGTAGATATGATAGCTTTAAATATGGGTATTAAAAAAGATGATTTAATTAGAGTTAAAGCATCTATTACTTATATTATGGATGAAGTATGTAATGCTTATGGACACAGTTATTTGTTTTATGACGAAATATTTGGATATTTATCTAGAGTATTAGGTATTAATATAGATTATGAATTATTTGATAAAGCTTTAGTAGACTTAGATGTTAATAATAAGATAGTTATTAAGAATGATAGATATTATTTAAAAGATATGTATGATGCTGAAACTCTAATTGTTAAAAGATTTAGATTATTATCTAAAAATGAGGGTAGAGTTAATAAAAAGATTGATTTAGTAATTAATGATTTAGAAGACTTCTATGGTATTAAATATAATGATGAACAGAAAGAAGCTATTAAAAATAGTTATTTAAAAGATTTCTTAATTATTACTGGTGGACCTGGTACTGGTAAAACTACAATTATGAAGGGTATTACTGAATTAATTAGACAATTAGATAAACTAAGTTTTGAAAAGTTACAACAAAAAATTGCATTATTAGCTCCTACAGGTAGAGCAGCTAAGAGAATGACTGAATCTACTGGACTTAGAGCTAGTACTATTCATAGGTTTTTAAAATGGCAAAAAGAAACTAATAAGTTCCAAGTTAATGAAAGAAATAAAAGTGATGTAGAAATAGTTATTATAGATGAAGCTAGTATGATTGATACTTATCTTTTAGCTTCATTACTTAAAGGAATTAGTGCTAATTGTAGAGTAATAATGGTAGGAGATGATCATCAATTACCTTCAGTTGGACCTGGACAAGTATTACATGATTTAATAGATAGTGAGAAATTACCTGTAATTAAGTTAGAACAATTATATAGACAAGGAAAAGATTCTAATATAATTAGTTTAGCTTATGACATTAGAAATGGTAGTATAGATGAAGGATTATTTAATGAAGAAGAAGATTTAACTTTTATTAAGTGTGATCCTATAAGTGTAATTAATAATGTTATGGATATTTGCAATACATATAAAGATTATTCTTATAAAGATTTTCAAATACTTGCTCCTATGTATAAAGGACTAGTTGGAATAGATGAGATTAATAAGAATCTACAAGATATATTTAATCCTAAGAGTAAAAGTAAAAAAGAAATGAAAATAGGAGAGGTAATCTTTAGAGAAGGAGATAAAGTTATACAATTAACTAATATGCCTGATGATAATGTTTATAATGGTGATATTGGTATTATTTCTCGTATATCTACTAATCCTAAAAAAGAGATAGAAATAGATTTTGATAATAATACTGTTAGATATACACCAGCTAATTTTATTAACTTTAGATTAGCTTATGCTATAAGTATTCATAAAGCTCAAGGATCAGAGTTTGATATTGTAGTTATGCCAATGGTAAAGAACTATAATAAAATGTTATATAGAAAATTGGTATATACTGGTGTTACTCGTAGTAAAAAGAAATTATTTATAATTGGAGATTTAGATTCTTTAAAGATTGCTGTTAATAATACTTCTACTGATATAAGAAGAACTACAGTAAAAGATTATCTAATTAATGGTATAAAATAGTTATTTTGTCTCAAACTACTTATAGAGGTGAAATAATGAAAAAAGAAGAATCTATGAGTGTAGCATTAATGATGGCTATGGGATCAATGGCACTACTTGGATATAAATATATGATGTGTCATCCAGAAGTTAAAAAGAATATGAAAAATAGTTTGAAATGTGCTACTAAAAAGTTATATCAAAAGTTAGATGAAATGGACTAGAAATAGTCCTTTTTTTATTTGATTTAATTTTTTTTGTATGATATGATTAGTTAGCTTGATAAGATATTCTTAAATGCTTATAAAATAAGGAAATTAACGTAAAATAATGTAGAGTTAAGTTGAAAATTAAGAATACATTAGTTATAATAAAAATGATTAATTATTAGGAGTGATAAACAATATGTCAGAAAAGAATTATGATGCTAAGTCGATAAAGATACTTGAAGGATTAGAGGCAGTTAGAAAACGTCCTGGTATGTATATTGGTTCTACAGATAAGAGAGGACTACATCATCTTATTTGGGAAATTGTTGATAACTCTGTTGATGAAGCTATAAATGGTTATGGAGATTATATTAAAATAACACTTCATTCTGATAAGTCTTGTAGTGTAGAAGACCATGGTCGTGGTGTTCCTGTAGATATGCATGAATCTGGTAGAAGTGCTACTGAAGTTATATATACAGTACTACATGCTGGTGGTAAGTTTGAAAGTGATGGATATAAAGTATCTGGAGGATTACATGGTGTTGGTTCTTCAGTAGTAAATGCCTTATCTAAATGGATGGAAGTAACTGTTAAAAGAGATAAGAAAGAATATTATATTAGATTTGAAAATGGTGGACACACAGTTGCTCCTTTAAAAGAAGTTGGAGTAGCAAGAGGAACTGGTACTACTGTTAGATTTATGCCTGATCCAGAAATATTTAATAATATTAATTTTTCTTTTACAACTGTATGTGAAAGAATGCAAGAGAGTGCTTTCTTGCTAAAAGGTATTACTATAGAAGTAATAGATGAAGAAGATGAAAGAAGTGCAAAATTTCACTATGAAAGAGGAATCGAAGAATTCGTTGAAGATTTAAATAAAGGTAAGAATACATTACATAATGTATTATCATTTAGTGGTACTAAGGATAATATTGAAGTGGATATTTCTATGCAATATACTGATACTTATAATGAAAATATTGTAAGTTTTGTTAATAATGTTAAAACTATAGATGGTGGATCTCATGAAGTTGGATTTAAAACTGCTTTAACAAAAGTCTTTAATGATTATGCTAAAAGTAATGGTTTCATTAAAGGTGGAAGTTTTGATGGTAGTGATGTAAGAGAAGGATTAACTGCTATAGTTAGTTTAAAAATACCTGAAGGAATACTTCAATTTGAAGGACAAACTAAAGGTAAATTAGGTACTCCTCAAGCTAAAAATGCAGTAGAGAGTGTAGTTACTGATAACTTAAGAATTTATTTAGAAGAGAATAGAGCTATTGCTACTGAAATAATTAATAAGAGTATGAAAAGTAAAGTAGCTAGAGAAGCTGCTCGTAAGGCTCGTGAAGAAGCTCGTAATGGTAAAAATAAAAAGAATAATAAAGAAAGAAGTTTATCAGGTAAGTTAGCTCCTGCTCAAAGTAAAGATAAAACACGTAAAGAATTATTCTTAGTCGAGGGTGATTCTGCAGGTGGTTCTGCTAAACAAGGAAGAGATAGAGCATATCAAGCAATTCTTCCTCTTCGTGGTAAAGTTCTTAATACTGAAAAGACTCGTGAAGATGATATTTTAAAAAATGAAGAAATAAATACAATGATTTATACTATTGGAGCTGGATATGGATCTAACTTTGATATAAAAGATTGTGAATATAATAAAGTAATAATAATGTCCGATGCTGATGAAGATGGTGGACATATTCAATGTTTATTATTAACATTCTTCTATAGATATATGAAACCATTAATTGAAGATGGAAGATTATTTGTTGCTTTACCTCCTTTATTTAAAATACAAAGTGGTAAAGATATCCAATATGCTTATACTGTAGAAGAAATGAAAGAAAAATCAAAAGGCAAAAAATGTGATATTCAAAGATATAAAGGTCTTGGTGAAATGAATGCAGATCAGTTATGTGAAACTACTATGAAACCAGGAAGTAGAACTTTGATTAGAGTTAATATTGAAGATGCACAATTAGCTGAAAAAAGAGTATCTATTCTTATGGGTGATGATGTACCACCTAGAAAAGAATGGATTGAAGAGAATGTAGAATTCTCGCTTGAAGATGATTATGAAATAAGTTAAAACCAATATATTGACATCCGAATATATGTATGATAATTTCAGAATAGAAATTAAATTATATGTATAGGGGGAATGTCATGAAAAATAAAATAGAATTAATTTCAAATCTTTTTGAAGGGGTAGAGATAAGAAGTGTCTGGGACCCTGAAAAAGAAGAATACTTTTTTAGTGTAGTTGATGTTATTGGTGCATTAACTGATAGTGCTAATCCTAGAAGATATTGGACAGATTTAAAAAATAGAACTATTTCTGAAGGTAGTGAGTTGTACGCAAAAATCGTACAACTGAAAATGAAGTCTTCTAAAGATGGAAAAATGTACTTAACTGATACATTAGATATAGAAGGGATACTTAGACTTATTGAATCAATTCCTTCACCTAAAGCAGAACCGTTTAAAATGTGGTTAGCCTCTTTAGGAAAAGAAAGAGTTGATGAAGCTTTTGATCCTTCTATTGGAATAGATAAAATGATTGACTTTTATCTTTACAAGGGTTATTCATTAGATTGGATTAAAGATAGAATAATTGCTATTGTTGATAGAAAAAAGCTTACTAATACATGGAGAAAACATGGAATTAGTGAAAGTAATGAATATGCTATTTTAACTAATGAAATATATAAAAGTTGGTCTGGTATGACTGCTGGTGAATATAAGAATCTAAAAGGTATTCGAAAAGAAAATTTGAGAGATAATATGAGTGATTTAGAAATACTTTTAACTAATATAGGTGAAGTTGCTACTAGAGAGTTAACTAATGAGCATCATCCTATTGGTTTAGAACAAAACAAATTAATTTCTGAAGTTGGTGGAAGTATTGCTAAAAACACTAAAGATGATTTAGAAAATAAATTAGGTAGAAAGATAATAAATAGTAATAATAAATTAATAGATAAATATAAATAGAAAGTAGTGATTCTCGTGGCAAAAAAGAAAAATGAAACAGAAGAAGTATTAGAGAAGATATTTGACTATACTCTTGAAGATATTATGGGAGAGAGATTTGGGTCTTACTCTAAATATATTATTCAAGATAGAGCGATACCTGATGCTAGAGATGGATTAAAACCTGTTCAAAGACGTATTCTTTATTCTATGCATAAAGAGAAGAATACTTATGATAGAGGTTATCGTAAGTCTGCTAAGACTGTTGGAGACGTTATAGGTAATTACCATCCACATGGTGATACATCAATATATGATGCAATGGTTCGTATGAGTCAACCTTGGAAAACTAGACTTCCATATATTGATATGCATGGTAATAATGGATCTATAGATGGAGATTCTCCTGCTGCTTATCGTTATACTGAAGCTAGGTTATCTAAAATATCTAATGAGATGTTAAGAGATATAGATAAAGATACTGTAGAATTTGCTCCTAACTTTGATGATACTACTGTAGAACCTACAGTATTACCTGCTAGATTCCCAGCATTACTTGTATATGGTGCTCAAGGTATTTCTGCTGGATATGCTACTAATATTCCTACCCATAACTTAAACGAAGTTGTAGATGCAACTATATATAGAATTGATCATCCTGATTGTTCACTAGAAGAATTAATGCAATTTGTAAAAGGGCCTGATTTTCCAACTGGTGGTACTATTGAAGGAATTGATGGTATTAAAGAAGCTTATAAAACTGGTCGTGGAAGAATTATTATTAAAAGTAAATATAATTGGGAAGAAACAAAAAATGGTACTTCACTAATTATTACTGAAATTCCATTTGAATCTAATAAAGCACAAACTGTTAAGAAAATTGATGATATTAGAATAGATAAAAAAATCGATGGAATATTAGAAGTAAGAGATGAATCAGCTGCTGATGTAAGAGTTGTTATTGATGTTAAGAAAAATGCTAATAAAGAACTAATTTTAAATTATTTATTAAAAAATACTGATATGCAAATTAGTTATAACTTTAATATGGTAGCTATAGTAAATAGAAGACCTAAATTACTTGGACTTGCTCAAGCATTAGATGCATTTATTATTCATCAAAAAGAAGTTGTAAGACGTAGAACTGAGTTTGATTTAAATCATGCTAAAGCAAGATTTCATATAGTAGAAGGATTAATTAAATGTATTTCAATATTGGATGAAGTAATTAAAGTAATTAGAGCTTCTAAGAATAAACAGGAATCAAAAGAAAACTTAATGAAAGAATTTGAATTTAGTGAACCTCAAGCTGAAGCAATTGTTACTTTACAATTATATAGATTATCTAATACTGATGTAGTTGCATTAGAAAATGAACTAGAAAATTTAAAGAAAGTAATAGAAGGATTAACAGCTATACTTTCTTCTGAAAAAGTATTAATGAATGTTATTAAGAGAGATTTAAAAGAAGTAAATAAAGATTATCCTACTCCTAGACTTACTGATATTAAAGAAGATATTACTGATATTAAAATAGATGCTGATGCTATGATACCTAAAGAAGATGTTGTAGTAGTAGTTACTAAAGATGGATATTTAAAACGTACTTCATTCAGATCATATCAAGCATCACAAAGTGAGGATTTAACATTAAAAGAAAATGATTATATTATTGGTTTATATGAAATGAATACTACTGATGTATTATTAGTATTTACTAGTGGAGGTAATTACTTACATATACCTGTTCATATGATACCTGATTTGAAATGGAAAGATATGCCTAAACATGTAAGTAATATAATAGAAGTTCCTGCTGGAGAAGTAATTATTTCTTGTATTCCTGCATATCAATTTGAATCTAATAAAAATATAATTACAGTTACAAGAGCTGGTGTTGTTAAACGTTCTGCTCTTAAAGATTTTAAATTACAAAGATATTCAAAGGCTTCTAGTTGTATGAAGTTAAAAGATGGAGATTCATTATTAGATGCTTTTGTAGAAGAACATGATAATATCATGATGATTACTGATTCAGGTTATTTATTAACTTATAAAACTGAAGAAATACCTATAATGGGAGTTAAAGCTAGTGGAGTTAAAGGTATGATGCTAAAACAAGATAAGATTGTTTCAGCTACTACATTTAATAATACAGTACATGAATTCATGAGTTTAATAACAGATAAAGGAACTGGTAAGAGAGTTAGACTTTCTGAGTTTGAATTATCATCACGTACACGTAGAGGAGTTCTTGCTATAAGAGAAGTAAAATCTAATCCATATAAAGTATTAAAAGCATTTATAACTGATAATAGAAATTATATTGGATTAAAGAATGATTCAATTACTGAAGTTAAGGTTACTGAGTTACCTATAGCAGATCGTTATTCTACAGGTTCTCAAATTATTAAACATAATTTAACTGATGCTTTTGTAGTTGCTTCTTTAGAAAGTGCTAATGAAAGTCAAGATGAGTTAAATATTGAAGTAGAAGAAACTAAGCAAGAAGAAAAAGTAATTCCTAAAAAAGATAAGATATCTTTATCTGAAATAGATGATAGATTAATGACTATTGATGATTTTCTAAAATAAAAGAAGTAGTATTACTTCTTTTTTCTTTTATGTTTCATAAAATATAGTGGTGATGTAATGTCTAAAGAAAGTTTTAAATTGTTTGCTAGAAATCATCCTGAATTAATATCTTCAGTTATGAGTGGAGAATCCTCATGGCAAAAATTATATGAACTATATGATATATATGGTGATGATAATAATGTTTGGAGTAAGTATATAAATAATACAATAAGTAAAGAATATAGTTTTAAAGATGTTTTTAATAGTATTAAGAATATAGATATGGATTCATTTCAAAAAGGAGTACAAAATTTACAAAAGACTATTGGTTTACTACAAGGATTATCTTTAGGAGAAGGAGCTAATCTAGCTAATAAAGTATATACTCCTAAAGATGTATATCATCATATGGAGGATTAATGAATTTATATACAATTAACTATATTAAGAATAATGAATTAATATATAGATATTTAAGAGATAATTCTAGTTGGTATAAATATTTAAATAGAGATGAAAAATACTTAAAAGATATAGAAGAAGAAGCAAAAAAGTTTTATGAAGTAAGACTTGAAGATAGAATAAAAAGATTTAAGGATAGTTTAGATATGGTCTCTAACTTTTTAGATGTATTAAAGTAATAGACTATATCTTTTTTTGTTGTTATAATTGGATTATGAATGAATTGATGGAAAAAGTGGATATATTATTAAATAAATTAGATGAACAGGAATGTGTTAAAGAAATAAAAAAACTTAATAATAAGTTAGTAATGAATAAAGAATTATTAGATTTAATTAAAGAATATAGAGTTACTGGGAATGAGGAGATTAAAAATAAAATAATAAGTGATGAAATATATTCTAAGTATAAACATTATGAAAATGAAGTTAATTTTATTATTCTTAATATAAGAAGTAAACTAAAAGTTATTAATGATAAGAAGGGTTGTATTAAATGAAAATAATTAGCGGTATTTATAAAGGTAGAAATTTAGATGGTTTTAATTTAGATGGTACAAGACCTACTATGGATAGAGTAAAAGAGTCTTTGTTTGCTATGATACAAGATTATTTAAAAGGTAGTGTAGTATTAGATTTATTTTCTGGTAGTGGTAATCTAGGAATAGAATCTTTATCTAATGGAGCAAAACAAGCTTATTTAGTAGATAAAAATTATAAGGCTTGTAATATTATAAAGAAAAATATAAGTACTATTGGAGTTAAAGATGCAGAAGTATTAAATATGGATTATTTAAATGCTTTAAAGTATTTTCATGATAATAATATTAAGTTTGATTTAATATTCTTAGATCCTCCTTATAATAGTAATTATATTGAAAAGAGTATTGAGAAGATTAATGAATATGATTTATTAAATGAGAATGGTTTAATTATAGCTGAAAATGATAGTGTAGATAGAATTGTTTATTCTGATAATTTTAGTTCTATTAAAGATAAAAAATATGGAGATAAATGGGTAGTTATTTTAAAGAAATTATGATAGAATTAGTTTTAGAATAGATGGTGATTAGATGTTTAAATTGAATAATAAGGGTTTTGCATTTTCTACTATTTTATATGGACTTATGATTATGGGTATTATGATTATACTTGTTATTATAAGTACTATGCAAACTAACAGAGTTACTAATAAAAACTTTGTTAAAACAATAGAGGATGAATTAAATAGATTTAGTATGACTGAAGCACAATTTAGTGCTAATAATAGTTCACAGCAGTATATTGTTCCAATGGGGCATAGTGGATGGTATAAAATTGAGATGTTTGGTTCTCAAGGTGGCGGTACAGCTTCTAATAAAGGTGGAAAAGGAGCATATACTTCTGGATTAGTATGGTTACAAGAAAATGCTCATTTATATTTTTATGTCGGTAATAATGGAGCAGCGTCTTTAGTAACTTTAGATGATAGTTATAATCTAGATGCAGATATCACTTCTTCAGCTATTATGGTAGCTGCTGGTGGAGGAGATTCTAATGGTTCTTCTGCAACTGGAGGTGCTGGAGGTTCAATTCTAGGACTTAATTCAAGTGGAGGGGCTTTAGGTGCTAAACAAAGTGGAGGAGGTCCTACTCGTCCTGCTACAGGTTTAAAAGGTGGTCATGGATATTATAATGGAACAGCTGGTACTAATACTGGAGGAGGAGGTTCCTCATATATAGCTGGTTATGCTGGTGTTTGGACTAAAGAGAAGTCTGCAAGTTCAGATATGACTAAGTCGAATGCTAGTTATACCCTTGAGGTTGAAAATACTGATGGAAGTCTTTGCGATAAACCATATTGTACTAAAGATTATACTCCCCAATTTATAAATGGATTTATGTTAGAAGGAGTTCATAGTGGAGCAGGTTATGCAAAAATAAGGAAAGTTTCATCTAATAAGTCAGATAATCCTCCTGCTAAAACTAATTCTGCTTTGAAGGAAAATATAACTTCTATAACTGATTGTATTAGTGGTATGTTTGATGGTTCTTCAAATAAAAATAATTATTGGAAAGAAATACAAGTTATCAACAGTTATGGAGAGAATATTGCATATGGTAAGTCTTCTACTAGTTTGGTTACAGATGGTGCAATAACAGCTGGGAATTCTTCTACTGATATTTATGATGGTGGTACTGGTACTGTTTGTTTAACTATCTCTGGCTTTAGTTCTGCTGTTAATGAAGTTGCAGTATGGCATAACATAGGATTATCTGGAATTCAACATACTCTTAAAGTAAATGACGCTGCAGTAGCAAATTATCCAGCTAACTCTTTAGATACAATAGAGACATCTAATGGGTTACACTATTCTGCTTGGAGTATAAATTCTAATGATAATGATATTCCAAATGGTACATATTATATTCAATCAGCTGCTGATAGTAGATTATTTGTTACAAATACAAAAAGTAATGAAAAGAATGCTTCAATATTAAGTTCATTTGATGGATCAAATAAACAAAAATGGACTCTCACAAAAGTTAATGGTAAATATTTAATAAAATCTGCTTTAGATGGAAAAGTTTTTCAAGCTTTTGAAAATAAGAAACTAGGTGATGCCAATCTTATTGGTTTAACTAATTTGGATATAGGACAAGGAAAAATCGGTACTGATGATAGTCATGGATCTTCTGTACAAGAGCAATGGAGTATTGTAAACGCTACAATAGATACTTTCTATTTTAAATTATCATTTGATAATGGTGATGCTCTTTTAGGACTATTTAATGGAAAGACTGGATCTGAAGGTGATATACTTTATCAGAGAACATCAAGTGCTGATAATAAACAAGAAAGAGCTATGAGATTTAGACTTATTCCGGTTGATTATTAAGAGTGATTTTATAATCACTTTTTTATTTGAAAAAAATTAGCACTTTTTATTGACAAGTGCTAAAGATAATACTAAAATATAATTAGCACTTGTAAAAATATAGTGCTAGGAGGTCAGTAGTATGTTGACTGAAAGACAAAATAAAATTCTTAAATTGATAGTAGAAAGATACATTAAAGAACCTATACCGGTTGGTTCTAAAGTACTTTCGAAAATCCTTAAATGCTCTAGTGCGACAGTGCGTAATGAAATGGCGTCTCTAGAAGATATGGGATTGCTTGAGAAGACTCATACTTCTTCAGGTAGAGTTCCTAGTGAAGCTGGATATAGATACTATGTCGATAATTTAATGGAACTTAAAAAAATGAATGCTGAAGATATGTTTAAGTTACAAATTGTTTTTAAAAATCAGCAACTTGCTTTATCTGATACAATAAATCAAAGTTTACAGATAATATCAGATATGACTAATTATACAACTGTCGTTCTTGGTGGTAGTTCTCATGAGAACCTTCTTAAACAAATAGAAGTAGTTCCGATTGATGAAGAAAGTATGGTAGTTTTAATAGTTACTGACAAAGGACATGTAGAACATAAGAGTATTAAATTAAAAGATGTTTCTACTGATGAGATTAAAAAGACTGTTGGTCTTATAAATAATCTTATTGCTGGAACACCAATTGATGAAGTTAGTTCTAAATTGGAGTTTGAAATTAAACCTATTATAGGAAACTATGTAAAACAACATGAACAACTATATAATGCTTTCTATCATGTATTTAATGATTATTCTTCTCATGATGTTAATATTGTTGGTCGTACTAAAATGCTTGAACAACCTGAATTTTCTAATAATGTTGAAAAAATAAAGAATGTTTTTAATAAATTAGAGAATAAAGAGTTACTTAATAGCATAGAACAAGATGATGACAATAATATTAAAGTATATATTGGGGAAGAAAGTAAAATTGATGATGATGTTACTGTTATTAAAACTAAATTTAAAAATGGTAATGAAGAAGGTACAATTGCTATTATTGGTCCTAAGAGAATGGAATATGATAGAGTTGTTGGTATGTTAGAATACATGAAAGAAAATATTGAAAGGTAGGTAATTATGAAGAAACAAAAAGTTGAAGAACTACAAGAAGAAAAAGAAGAAGTAGTTGAACAGGAAAATCCTGTTGAAGATAAAAAAAATGAAGCTATGAATGCTTTAGAAACACAAATTCGTACTTTAGAAGAAGAAAATAAAAAGTTAGTTGATCAAGTTAAAAGAGCTCAAGCTGAATTAATTAATTATCGTACACGTAAGGATAAAGAAGTAACAGATACTTTAAAATATTGTAATCAAAGCTTAATTACTGATTTAATACCTATAGTTGATAATTTTGAGAGAGCTATTAAATTAGATGATAATAATTTAGATGATGAACTATCTAAGTTCTTAGTAGGATTTAAAATGATATATTCTTCATTATTCGGTGTTTTAAAAAGCTATGGTGTTGAAGAAATTAGTAGACAAGGTGAAATATTTGATCCTTCTCAAGAACAAGCACTTCTTACTGATAAAGTAGAAGAATTAGAAAATGAAGCAGTTATTGAAGTATTACAAAAAGGATATAAATTAAAAGATAGAGTAATTAGAGCTGCTTCAGTTAAAATAAATCAAAAATAAAGGAGAGATAATTTATGAGTAAAATAATTGGTATAGATTTAGGTACAACAAATTCATGTTGTGCAGTATTGGAGGCTGGTGCTCCAAAAGTAATTCCTAATCCAGAAGGAGGAAGAACAACTCCATCTGTAGTTGCTTTTAAAAATGGAGAAAGAATAGTTGGTGACAATGCAAAACGTCAAGCTATTACAAATCCTAATACTTGTTCATCTATTAAAAGATTAATGGGTTCAAGTAAAAAAGTAGAATTAGATGGTAAGAAATATACACCTGAAGAAATTTCTGCTATGATTTTATCTTATATTAAAGATTATGCTGAAAGTTATTTAGGTGAGAAAGTTGATAAAGCAGTTATTACAGTTCCTGCATACTTTACTGATAGTCAAAGACAAGCTACTAAGAATGCTGGTAAGATTGCAGGATTAGAAGTTGAAAGAATTATTAATGAACCTACTGCTGCTGCATTATCATATGGTCTAGATAAAGAAGAAGGACAAACTATCTTAGTTTATGACTTAGGTGGTGGTACTTTCGATGTATCTATTCTAGAACTTGGTGATGGTGTATTTGAAGTTAAAGCTACTAATGGTAATAACCATTTAGGTGGTGATGACTTTGATGAAAGAATTATTGAATATTTAGTTAAAGAATTTAAGAAAGAAAATGGAGTAGATCTTTCTAAAGATAAAATGGCAATGCAAAGATTAAAAGAAGTTGCAGAAAAAGCTAAGAAAGATTTATCTGGTGTTACTTCTACACAAATTAGTGCTCCATTTATTACTCAAGGTGAAGATGGAGGTCCATTACACTTAGATGTAACTTTAACTAGAGCTAAATTTGAAGACTTAATATCTGATTTAGTTGAATCTACTTTAGATCCAGTAAATAAAGCATTAAAGGATGCTAAAATGACTAAGAAAGATATTGATAAAGTAGTATTTGTTGGTGGTTCTACTCGTATTCCAATGGTATATGATTTAATATCTAAAGAATTAGGTAAAGAACCATCTCGTGAAGTTAACCCTGATGAAGTAGTTGCTATGGGTGCTGCTATTCAAGGTGGAGTTTTAACTGGTGATGTTTCTGATATCGTATTATTAGATGTTACTCCATTATCATTAGGACTTGAAACATTAGGTGGAGTTATGACTACATTAATTCCTCGTAATACTACAATTCCTGCATCTCGTACAGAAGTATTCTCTACAGCTGCAGATAATCAACCTGCTGTTGATATTCATATTTTACAAGGTGAAAGACCAATGGCTGCAGATAATAAGACTTTAGGAAACTTCCAACTTGCTAATATTCCACCTGCTCCTAGAGGAGTTCCAAAAATTGAAGTTACTTTCGATATAGATGCTAATGGTATAGTTAATGTTAAAGCTAAAGATTTAGGTACTAATAAAGAACAATCAATTACAATTACTTCAAGTACTAATTTAACTGATGAAGAAATTGAAAAGATGAGAAAAGAAGCTGAAGAAAATAAGGAAGCTGATGATAAACGTAAAGAAGAAGCTGAAATAAAGAATGAAGCTGAACAATTAGTATTCCAAACTAAGAAAGCTATTAAAGATCTTGGAGATAAGGTAGATAATAAAGATAAAGAAGAAGCAGAAGACTTAGTTAAAGAATTAGAAAAAGCTATAGAAGATAATGATATAGATGAAATAAAAGAAAAGAAAGAAAAATTACAAGAAAAAGCTATGGCTTTATCAGCTAAAGTATATGAAGAAGCTGCTAAAGAACATCAAGCTGAAGAATCTTCTAATGATTCAGATGAAAAAGAAGATAAGTCTGATAATGTAAAAGAAGCAGACATTGAAGAAGAATAGAATAATTAAGTAGTCCTTAATTGGACTACTTAATTTTAGATTATTAATAAGGGAGTGATTAAATGGCTTCAAAACGAGATTATTATGAAGTTTTAGGCGTTGATAAAAATGCAAGTGATGCTGAAATTAAAAGCGCTTTTAGAAAAAAAGCTAAAGAGTACCATCCCGATTTAAATAAAGATAATCCAGATGCTGCTGAAAAATTTAAAGAAGCTCAAGAGGCATATTCAGTATTATCAGATGAAAACAAAAGAAAAATGTATGATCAATATGGTCACGCTGGTGTAGGTGCTGGTGGAGCAGGCTCTTCAGGTTTTGGTGGAGGATATTCTGCTGGCTTCGATGCTAGTGATTTTGATTTTGGTGATATCTTTGATTCTATTTTTGGTGGAGGATTTGGAGGAAGTAGTTCTTTCTCTGGATTTGGAGGAAATAGTAGACGTACATCTTCTCGTGGTAGTGATGTTTTAATGCGTATGGATATTACTTTTGATGAAGCAATCAAAGGATGTGAAAAGAAGTTTACTATTGAAGTAGTTGAAGATTGTGATGAATGTGGTGGAGAAGGTGGATTTGATTCTAAAACTTGTTCAACATGTCATGGTGTGGGTACAGTTACTTCTCAACAACAAACAATATTAGGTTCATTCCTATCTAAAACTACATGTCCTGATTGTGGTGGTAAAGGTAAAACATTTAAGAAAACATGTCATGAATGTAATGGTAAAGGTAAAGTTAAGAAGACTAAACGTTTAACTATAAATATTCCTGCTGGTATTAATACTGGTGATAGACAACGTATAAGTGGTAAAGGTTCTCCAGGAGCAAATGGAGGAGAAAATGGAGATTTATACATTGAATTTGTAGTAGAAGAACATAAATACTTTATGAGAGATAATGATGATATTTATTTAGAAGTTCCACTTACTATTACTGAAGCTATTTGTGGAGTTAAAAAGAAAATTCCTACATTGTATGGTAATGTTTCAGTTAATATTCCTGCTGGTACTGATAGTGGTGATAAACAACGTATTAAAGGTAGAGGAGTAGATAATAAATATGCTCATCATAAAGGTGATATGTATTTAGTATTTAAAGTACTTACTCCTAAGAAACTTAGTAGAGATCAGAAAAGATTATTAGATCAACTTGCTGAAACAGACTTAGGTACTACAGAAACAAATAACTTTGAAAAATTTGTAAAACAAAATGATTAGAAATTACTTATTGTAATTTCTTTTTTTTATGATATAATACACATACATTTGAAAACGAGGGGTTTTATGAGTAAAGAAAAAGAGGAAATAAACAATTATAATAATTTACTAAAAAAACTTATTTATGATGATCAATGTACTTATTTTGTTTCTAAAAAAAGCAAAGTAGGTTATTATTTTCCTATGTTTTCAGAGACAAAATATAGTGAATGTGATATTAATGATTATTTAAATTTTAATGGTTCGGTTAATAAAATAATTATAAAGTTTGAAGAAAAATTAAAAGATAATTTTCCTGGAGATTATTTATCTAATTTTAATAATAATCTTAAATCTTTAGGGTTTTATGATGATAGATTATATTTTTTTAAAAGAATCACAGATTTAGTTAAATCTGGTGGAGCAATTGCTTATTATGATATGTTTAATAATGATTTACATGTTTTTGATAATGTGTGTAGTGATAAAGATTTTGAACATATTTTAATGCATGAATTATTTCATATGGCTTCTACTAGTAATATTACAAATTGTGGCTTGAACTCTATTGTTATGACTTCTAAAAATAAAATCATATCATTTGGTGATGGCTTAAATGAAGGATATACAGAATATCTTTTATCAAAATATTTTGATATTCCCCAAAATAGTGTTTTTTATAAAGAACAAGTGCAGATGGCTAAAATGATTGAGAAGATGGTTGGAAAAGATTTAATGGAGAAAAGTTATTTCAAATCTGGCTTAATTACTATTATAAATAAGTTAAGTGAGTTATCCTCTTGTGATTTAGCTATTGATACATTACTTAGTATAGATAAAACTACTTATCGTTCAAGTGAATATGGTAATAGACGTATTTTTAAAGATGCTCGTAAAAATATCTCAGATATTTTTATATCTAAATTAAATAAAGAATTAGAAGATGGAATTATAGATGATGATACTTATCATACTTCTAAATATATTAATTGTGATGTATATCGTTTTTTTAATTATAGCTTTACTAAAGGTAATACTTCATTGAGTTTTGATTGTGATGATAAGGTGTATATATTAGATGATGTTGGAAAAAGTCTTACTTGTAGTCCAACTAGGGAATATGCTAATTATGTAAAAAATAAAAAACTAACTAAGTATAATTATTAAGTACTTTTCTTTTAAAAATTCTTATTGTATAATTAAACTAGAGGTGAGTGTATGAGTACTTCAAAGAAAAAAAGTTTAATTATGCAACAAAATAAAGGCTTAATAATGATAGCAGTTGTTATGATTATTGTTATTGGTATTGTTGGATTTGCTGTTTTGGTTAATGATAATGGATCTACTTCAAATTCAAATTCTACTTCATCTGTATCTGAAGATGGTGTAGTAAATGATATGTATATGACAAGACCTAATTAATACGTTATTTAACGTATTTTTTTTTGAATTGTTTGCGTAAGTTATAAGAATTATGTTAAGATGTTTTTGGTATATATTAGAAGGAGGTATTCAAATGGCTGTCGGAACAAAAGGAGATCAATATACTAAGGAAATAATTAAAAGAATAATGGATGAGGGTTGTCTAGATAAAGATCCAAGACCTAAATATAGTGATGGAACTCCAGCTCATACTTTATCTGTTAATCATGGTATGTGTACTTATGATTTAAGTAAAGGAGAGTCACCATTAATAACTTTAAGACCTGTAGCTACTAAAGCTGCTATTAGTGAAATATTATGGATTTATCAACAAGAAAGTAATGATTTAGTAGTTTTTGATGATTTATTAGGTAAAAACACTTGGGATAAAGATAATAAAGTTAATAATTGGTGGGAAGAATGGGCTATTCGTGATAAAGAAGGTAATTATGAATTAAATGATAAAGGACATCCTACAATTGGTGCTTGTTATGGTGAGACAATCAAAAGACATAATTTAGTTAAAGAATTATTAAAAGGATTAAAAGAAAATCCTGATGGTAGAAGACATATTATCAGCATGTGGCAAGTAGAAGATTTTAAGGATCCTCATGGATTAAAGCCTTGTGCTTTTCAAACAGTTTGGAATGTAAGACATGGCAAAGACAATAAAGATTATTTAGATATGTGTTTATTTCAAAGAAGCAGTGATTTCCTAACTGCTGGATGCATTAATCAAGTACAATATGTAATACTTCAACATTTAATTGCTAGACATATTGGTATGACTCCAGGAAGATTTACATGGTTTTATGATAATATTCAGATATATGATAGACACATGGAACAAGCTAAAGAGATGTTGAATCGTGAATGTATAGATTGTAGTCCAAAAATAGAGATTAATCCTGATAAAAAAGATTTCTATGATATCAGACCAGAAGATGTTAAAATAGTTGATTATCCTAGAGAAAAAATAAAAACAAAGAATCCACAGCTAAAATTTGATTTAGGTATATAAATATGAAGAATGTAACTATTATTGCAGCGGTTGGTAAAAACCGTGAATTGGGTAAAAAGAATGATTTAATCTGGCATTTACCAGATGATTTAAAATTTTTTAAAGAGAATACTATAGGTAAACCTGTAGTTATGGGATTAAATACATTAAAATCTCTTCCGAGAAAATTAAAGGATAGACAATATGTTGTTTTAACAAATCAAGATGTTGAATTAGATAAAGATGTTATATTAGTTAAGTCTTTAGATGAATTATTAGACTATATAGGTAGTAGAGAAGATGAATTTATGATTATTGGAGGAGCATCTATTTATGCTCAAATGATTAATCATGCTGATAAGATGTTACTTACAGAAGTTGATGCAACAGATAATGAAGCAGATTGCTTCTTTCCAGAATTTGACAAAAATGATTGGGATAGTAAGGTATTATCATCACATACTACACCAGAAAATATTTCATATAAACATTTAGTTTACAAAAGAAAAAGATAATTATTTATCTTTTTTATTTTATTTGATAGAATTAATTTAAGGTAGGTGTTTTTATGGGAGATTACGATGCTTTAGGAGCTGTAATAGTATTCTTTTTAATATTTGGTTTAGTTTTCTTTGTTATTGGTTTAGCCATTTATATTGCTGTTGGTATTTTCTTGAATAAGTTTAATAAACTTTTATATGGGCATGGAACTGCTTTAGCTTTTGTTCCTGTTGGAAATTTATATTTAATGGGAAAGTTGGCTTTTAATAAAGCAGTTGGTTATATATTAATTGGTCTGGAAATAGGTATTCCAGTATCTAACTCTATTCTTTCATATAGTGGTAGAGGAGAGGCTATTACTGCGTTATTATCATTATTATCTAGTGCAGCTGGTATATTTAATTTAATATGTTTAATAGTTGCTATTATTAAATATAATAATATTAAAAAAGGAATTCTATCTGCAAGTGATGTAGCTTATCAATCAGATCAAACTAATATTCAAGAAGCTTTTAATAATATTAGTCCAAATAGAAATAATATGTATAATAATCAAGCTAACTATAATCAACAATATAATAATATGCAAAATAATATGCCAAATGGTAATATGCCAGATCAAAATATGAATAATTATAATAATCAGCAAATGCCTAATAATCAAGTAACTAATAATAATCCTAATGTTTGCCCTTCATGTGGGTCTACTATTACTGAAACTACTAAATTTTGTACTCATTGTGGAACTAAAATTAGAGATTAAAAAAAGAGTTTTAAAAACTCTTTTTTTTAATATACCATTGTATGAAGTATTCTATCAGTATTTTTAAAGTTTACTTTTGCTATTTCGTTTAGTTTTTCTTTACCATATTTTTCTACAACTTCTTCACCAATTGTATCTACATCTTTTCCTGCTCCTTTAGGTAGAGGAATATGTATTTCATCACAAATTTTATCAAATTCTTTTAAGAATAAATATCTGCTTATTATAGATCCACAAGCTACTGCTAGATTTTTTTCTTCAGCTTTAGTCATAAATGTTATACCTCTTTGTATATTAGGTATTCCATTTAAATATTCATAGTATCTTTGTTCTCTAGCAAACTCATCTATAATTATATAGTCATATTTTGGTTTTTCTTCCTGTATTAATTGATATAGTGCTTTATTATGCATAATAGATTTTATTCTATTCATATTTATATCTTTTGTGTATTTTTCATTATATTCTTTATTATTAAGAATTACTGAACGATACTTAATTTTTTTTGCTATTTCAGGTGCTATTTTTAGTATTTTTGCATCATCTATTTTTTTAGAATCAGTTACTCCTAGACTTTCAAGAAAAGGAATATCTTCTTTTGTTACATATGCGGCTGTTACTATTATTGGTCCAAAGTAATCACCAGTTCCAACTTCATCACTACCTACAGAGTTACAATTGTAGTATTTAGCATCTTTCTTTTTATTTTCTTCTTGTTTTTCTTTTGTGTTTTCTAATGCTACTCCCCACATAGCTGCATCTACATCAGCACTTGTTCCTTGAAACATACATTTACCTGATTCGTAAAGTGTTATTACTGTATCTTCTTCTTGAGCTTGAAATACTACATATGGGATAACTTTATCTCTTTTTTTATCTTTATAGTATTCAATCATTTTTTCTTTTATTTCATCATTAACTTTTATTACAACGTTCACACTTTCCACCTCAAGAATATTATAGCATAAAATTAATAAATAGTTTATAATTAAGTTAGAGGTGTTAGTATGTTTAATATTTTAGATATTATTATTGTTTTGTTTATTCTAATGTTTGGAATAATCGGTTCTAAGAGAGGAATAATTAAAGAAGGTGTATCTTTAGTTGGTATAGTATTGATATTCATTATTAGTTCAATATTTTCTAATAATTTAGGAAACTTTTTATGTAAGTATATGCCATTTTTCAAATTTACTGGAAACATAAAAGGTTTAGTTATGTTAAATGTTCTTATTTATAAGATAATAGCTTTCTTTATTGTGTTTTTTGTATTACTAGGAATATATCATTTAGTAATGTTTATTACTAAGTTTTTACAAAAGATAGTTGATTCTACTATTATTTTATCTATACCATCTGCTATATGTGGATTTATCATTGGAATGGTTAGAGGATTTATTATTATTTTATTAATACTTATAGCTCTAATGGTACCATTTAAAGATGATGATGTTTATAATGGTAGTAAATTAAAAAATTATATTTTATATAAGACTCCATTAGTTTCAATTAATCTTAGTTCTTATACTTCTTCTATTAGTGAAGCTTTTGAATTAGGAGAAAAAATAGCTAATAAAAAGATAAGTACTAATGAAGCTAATTTAGAGTTAGCTACTAATATGATTAAACTTAAAGTAATTGATAAACATACTATGGATCAATTGATAGTGCTTGATAAATTTAAATCAGTAGAAGGCATTGAAAAGGTTGTAGGAAATTATTAAAAAGACTAATTATTTAGTCTTTTTTTTATTTATGTTTATTGCTATAATTATAATAGATTAGAATAAGGAGGCACTATATATGAAATATGTTTATTTGTTCAGTGAAGGTAATAAAGATATGCGTGATTTATTAGGGGGTAAAGGAGCTAATTTAACTGAAATGACTTCATTAGGTTTACCTGTTCCTAGAGGATTTACTATTACAACTGAAGCTTGTAATAAATATTATGCTGATGATAAAAAATTAAGTGATGATATTAAAGAACAAATAATAGATAAAATAAAAGAGTTGGAAGGTATTACTGGTAAAGTTTTTGGAGATGTTAATAATCCTTTATTAGTTTCTGTTAGAAGTGGAGCTAGAGCTTCTATGCCTGGAATGATGGATACCATTCTTAACTTAGGTATGAATGATACAGTAGCAGAAAGTTTTTCTAAGATTACTAATAAGAGATTTGTATATGATTCTTATAGAAGATTCATTCAAATGTTTGCAGATGTAGTTATGGAATTACCTAAAGAAAAGTTTGAGGGATTATTTGATAAGATTAAAGAAGAAAAGAAAGTTAAATTAGATACTGAACTTAGTGCTGAGGATTTAGTTGAAGTAGTTAATAAATATAAGATTGAATATAAAAATCTTACTGGAAATGATTTCCCACAAGACCCTAAAGAACAATTAATAGAAGCTGTTAAAGCTGTATTTAGAAGTTGGAATAATGATAGAGCAATTACTTATAGAAGGCTTAATGATATTCCTAGTGAATGGGGTACTGCTGTTAATGTTCAAGAAATGGTTTATGGTAATAAAGGAGATACTTCTGGTACTGGTGTTGCATTTACTAGAAATCCAGCTACTGGTGAAAATGCTTTATTTGGTGAGTATTTAATGAATGCTCAAGGAGAGGATGTTGTTGCTGGTATACGTACTCCTCAAAGTATTGATACATTAAAAGATGTAATGCCTGAGTGTTATGATGAATTTAAACGAATTTGTAATATATTAGAAAACCATTATCATGATATGCAAGATATGGAATTTACTATTGAAGATGGTAAATTATTTATGTTACAAACAAGAAATGGTAAGAGAACTTGTAAAGCTGCATTAAAGATTGCTGTTGATATGGTAAATAGTAAAATGATATCTATAGATGAAGCTTTAATGAGAGTTGAACCATTGCAATTAGATCAATTATTACATCCTAATTTTGATGAAGAAAAATTAAAAAATGGAAAAGTAATTGCTAAAGGTTTAGCTGCATCACCTGGAGCTGCAACTGGTAAATTATGTTTTACTGCACAAGCTGCTTTAGATTTTGCTGAAGCCGGAGAGAAAGATTTAATTTTAGCAAGAGCTGAAACTTCTCCAGAAGACATTGAAGGTATGAATGTTGCTCATGGAGTATTAACAGTACGTGGAGGAATGACTTCTCATGCTGCTGTTGTAGCTAGAGGAATGGGTACTTGTTGTGTATCTGGTTGTGGTGAGATAGTAGTAGATGAAGATAATAAGACTTTGACTACTAAAGATAGTACTGTATTTCATGAAGGTGATTGGATTAGTTTAGATGGTTCTACTGGATTAGTATATGGTGAGAAAATAGATACTGTACCTCCTACTATATCAGGAGACTTTGAAACATTAATGAAATGGGCAGATGATAGAGCACATCTAGAGGTTAGAACTAATGCTGATACTCCTAAAGATGCAAAACAAGCAAGATTATTTGGAGCTAAAGGTATAGGACTTTGTCGTACTGAGCATATGTTCTTTGATGAAAAACGTATTTTTAACTTTAGAAGAATGATTACAGCTGATACTTTAGAAAAAAGAGAAGAGGCTTTAAGTAAGATATTACCTTATCAAAGAGAGGACTTTGAAGGTTTATTTAGAGAAATGGCTGGATATGTAGTTACAATTAGATTTTTAGATCCACCATTACATGAGTTTTTACCTCATACTGAAGAAGAAATAAAAGAATTAGCTAGTTCATTGGATATGAGTTTTGAAGATTTAAAAACTAGAGTAGATTCATTAAAAGAGTTTAATCCAATGATGGGTCATAGAGGTTGTAGATTAGCTATTACTTATCCTGAAATAGCTAAGATGCAGACTAGAGCAGTAATTGAAGCTGCCATTAATGTTAAAAATGAAGGATTAGTAGTAAAACCTGAAATAATGATTCCATTAGTTGGAACATTAAAAGAATTTACTTATATTAAAGAGATAGTTGTAAATGAAGCTAATAAAGTAATGGATGAGAAGAATACTAAAGTAGATTATAAGATAGGTACTATGATAGAAATTCCTAGAGCTACTTTAATATCTGATAAGATAGCAAAAGAGGCTGAATTCTTTAGTTATGGAACTAATGATTTAACACAAATGACTTATGGATTCTCAAGAGATGATGCTTCTAAATTCTTAAAGGATTATTACGACAAAGGTATTTTAGAAAATGATCCATTTGCATCTATAGATCAAGAAGGTGTAGGAAGACTTGTTGATATGTCTGTAAGACGTGCTATAAATGTTAGAAAAGATATTGAATTAGGTATTTGTGGCGAACATGGTGGAGATCCAAAGAGTATTGAGTTCTGTCATAGAGTAGGACTTACTTATGTATCTTGTTCTCCATTTAGAGTACCAGTAGCTAGACTTGCTGCTGCAAGAGCTGCAATATTAGAAGAAAAAGATATTATTTAGAGGTTATTATGAAAAAGAAGAGTTTAATAATTATTATTGTAGTTGTTTTTTCACTTGTTGTACTTAGTCTTTTAGGAGCTAGCATTTACTTATTTATTACTGGTGATTCAACTTCTGGTAAGATGGGTATTCTTCCTAAAAAAGAAGAAGTTAAGATTACTAAGGATGCTGCTAAAACTATTGAATATGAAAAGTATGATAATGGTTTAGTTTCGTTTAATAAACCTAAGGGATGGGAAGTAGTTGTTGCTCCATTTGATTATATTCATTATTCATTTAAAGTTTATGATCCATCTAATCCAACATATATGTTTCTTTTTGGAATGAAATTAGAAGGATATAATAAATCTTGGGATGCTAAGAATTGGCAGCAAACATATTATCCTGGTAATTTATTTGCACAATTACCTGTAATAGATCCTCAAAATACTGATGGTTTCTATAAAGTATGGAATGAAACAGCAGAGTATGTTAATAAAAATGATGCTAAATCTAATTATTTACCTTTACTTAATGATTTTAGTGTAGTAGAAGATTTAGGTACTAATGAAATAGGTGGTAATGTATTAAGAGCTACATATACTGATAGTTCTAATAAGAAAGCTCAAGGTTTATTTACAGCTAATGTTATGTCAGCAGGTACTTATTATGTTTATTCTAATCCATTTAATTGGTCAAGTGGTCAGATAGATGTTTGGCCTTTAAATGTTTATAATATTGTACTTATGAGTGCTCCTGATGAAGAGTTTGTTAATTGGCAGCCTGTATTAGATAAATGTTTAGGTACAATACAATTTAGTGATGAATTTATAAATGGATTTAATAAGGAAGAATCTAGTATATTAAATACTATTCAAGCTAATCAAAAAGTATATGATCAAATGTCTGATATGATTATGGATTCATGGGAGAAGAGAAATAACTCTTATGATATTATTAGTCAAAAACAAAGTGATGCTACTTTAGGATATGAAAGAGTATATGATACAGAGACTGGTGATATATATAAAGCTGATATAGGCTTTACAGATCACGACTGGAATGGTAGATATGAACCTGTAACAGATGATATGTATAATTTACCTACTTCTGGATATATAGAAAAAGTGGATTAGTGTGTATTATGAAAAAGAAAACTATTGTACTATGTATTACATTGTTTGTATTATTATTAATTTCTTCTTTAGTTACTTTTTTAATAATCATTAATAAATCTTTATCTTTAACTATCGATATTAATCCTAGTATTGAGATTAATTTTAATAAGAAAAATATTGTTAAGAGTGTTAATGCGATTAATGATGATGGTAAAGAAATATTAAGAAATAATTTTAAAGGTAAAGAATTATCTTTAGTTATAGAAAATGTAATTGATACTATTGTAGAAAAAGGATATGTAGAAGATGATAGAGTTGTAGTGTTAATCTATTCTAAAGATGATCTTAATTTAAAAAAGTATACTGGTTTTATTAATGAAGAGTTTGAAAAAAATGAAATTAGTTCTGAGGTAGTAATCATTGATAAAATAAGTAGTGAAGACAAAATATTATCTAAGAAATATAATATTAGTTTAGCTAAAGCTTCATATATTCATTCTATAAAGAAGGATAATAAAAGTATTAGTGTATCTAATTTAGTTAACAAATCTATTACTGAGTTAGATGATACTAAAAATGGTGATTTTTATTGTAAGGATGGTTATATTCTTGAAGGTACTAGATGCCTTAAAGAAGTTAGTAGAGTATCTGCATCTACTGGAATGGTATGTCCTAGGGGATATATAGAAATTGATGGTACTTGTTATTTAGAAGGTCCTATTGAAGAAACTAATAAATTAGTATGTTTAGATGAATATACTTTAGTAAATAATAAATGTGTTAGAATGTTAGAAGAAGATGCTAAAGTAGAATATAACTGTTCTGTTGGAGAACTTGGTAAAAAAGGAGATTTCTATACTACTGGCATAGATAATGCTGATAAGTATTATTGTGTTGATAAGTCTAATGCTCAAGCACCTATACTTAGATGTTTAACAAACCCTGGTCATGTTATGATTGGTGGTAAATGTGCTAATGGTCCTGCTCCTTTGATAAATGGTGGTTGTCCTAATGGAGACACTGTTATTAATGGTGGATGTTATACTATAGATGATGAAGATCAGTGGGTTTGTCCCAATGGTAGTATATATGAGAAATCTAAAGGTACTTATGTAGATTTATGTCCTGATACTTTTATGTATAGAGAACCTGAAATAAAAGGTTATTCTTGTAATGAAGGATTTAAATTAGTTGATAATAAATGTATAAAAGAAGAAAAAGAAGATGCACAACATGAAAGAGTATGTTCTTCTGGTTATACGTTGGTTTTAAATGATAGATGTGTTAACTATAGTAAAACCACTACTAAAGAAGAGGGACTTGTTTGTAGTGGCAATAATGTTAGACTTAAAGGTAATAATTGTATTACGTATAAAGATGTTGATGCAATTAGAAAATAAGTGGACTATTCCACTTTTTTTGTTTGATTTTTTTATTATTTAATGTTAGTATATGAAACTAATGAAGAGTATTATGCTTTGGAGGATATATTTTATGGAATTAAAACATTATATGGATGAACTTAATAAACCTGTTAGTACACGTAATAATTATTTAATGGAAGTTGATTATTATGATAGAATTTCTGATGATAAGAAGGAATTATTAAAGTCTGTTTTTCAGTATTTATCTAGTGATTCTTTCTTAAATTTATTACATATTTATAATGATTTTAAATATCCAATTAAAGATACTGGATATATACAATGTGTTTCTGAAGATGGTAATAATAGATTATTAGTACCTATTAAAGTCTCTTTTTTTGATGATTTAGATTATAATAAACCAACTGAAGTTTTACCGGAAGAAGCTTTTGATAAGAAATATAATAAATATAGAAAAGTTGGTTCTCAAGACTATACAGAAATATCTATTGAAAGAAAAATGAATAGTGAAGAGTCAGGAAAAATAAATATTATTTATACTGCTGATGGTGGAGTATTTTTAAATGATGATGCTGCGGTTGCTATTGCTTGGAAGAGTGTTGATGAGTTGGGTAAACAACTTGCTACAGCTTGTAAGTATAGAGATCAAGCTTTAGAAAAAGATAATGAGCATTATCAAAAAATAATGGTTAAGAATTATAGACACTGTAAATAGTGTCTTTTTTAATTTTTATTATAGTAAAATTGGTGGAATTGTAATCTTTTTTTGATATAATAGTATTATTGATAGAGAGGGTGAACTTATGAAAGTTGTATGTGTGGGTCATTCTACTTATGATACTACTTTACCAATGGATGAATATCCTACTGAAAATATTAAATATCGATTAGAAGGTCATATTGAGTGTGGTGGTGGTCCTGCTGCTAATGGTGCTTATTTACTTGCTAAATGGGGTATGGATACAGCTATTGCTTCTGTTATCGGGAATGATTTTTATGGTGATCAAATAATTAAAGAATATGAAAAAGTTGGATGTGATACTTCTTTACTTGAAAAACATGAAGATCATTACACTACTAGTAGTTATATTATTGCAAATAGAAGTAATGGTTCTCGTACTATTTTATCTTCTAAAGATAAACCAATTAGAAAATTAAATAGAGAATTAAATATAGATTGTGATGTTATTCTAATTGATGGAGAGCATCCTGATTCTGCTGAAGAATTATTAAGACATAATGGAAAAGATAAGATTAGTGTACTAGATGCTGGTAGACTTAATACTGATACTAGACATTTAGGTAAAATGGTTAAATATTTAATTTGTTCTAAAGATTTTGCTGAAGAGTTTTCTAATACTAAATTAAATGCTAATGATTTAGATGGTTTAATTAAATGTCATAAAGAATTATCTGCTTATTTTAATAATCAAGTTATTATTACTTTAGAAGATAAAGGTAGTTTTACATTTATTGATGGAGGTTATGAAGTAATTCCTAGTATTAAAGTTAAAGCACTTGATTCTACTGGTGCTGGAGATATATTTCATGGAGCATTTACATATTTTATAAGTAATGGTTATACTCTTAGAGAAACAATACGTTATGCATCTATTACAGCTGCAATATCTGTTACTAGAGTTGGTGCTAGATATTCAATTCCAGAGTTAAAAGAAGTATTGGAATATGATGAAATTATATAGTAATTGTCCTACTTTAGATTTGCATGGTGAAACTAGTGATTTTGCAAGAATTCAAATTAATGATTTTGTTAGAGATAATTATGATTTATCTAATGATACAGTAATAATTATTCATGGAATTGGTACTGGTATTTTAAGAAAAACGACGCAGCAAGTTTTAAGCAAAAATAAGTATGTTGAAACATACAAAATTGATAATTTTAACGATGGTCAGACGATTGTCAAACTAAGGAAAAAAATTTGACTTTCGTCTTTTATTATGTTAAAATAGGAAACATATATGTGTCGGAGGGGGTATATTATGTACACAGAAGAATATGAACATAAGGGATTTCCATTTAAAGATTTCTTATTAAAACTTATTTTAATAATTATTTTTGTGTTTCTATTAATTTGGCTATTACCTAAGTTTATTACACCTACTACAATAGTTAAAGAAAATAATAAATCTGGTAGTAATGGAAATAACAATTCAACTCAAATTTCAGTTTCTAGTACTAGAATCTTCCAAGAAAATCTTGAAAGAATGAAAGAAGCTGCAATTTCATACTTTACTGATGATAGATTACCATCAGAAGTAGGAGAGTCTAAAACTATGACTCTAAGTGCAATGATAGGAGAAAAAATCATTACACCACTTATTGACGGAAAGAATAAAGCTTGTGACGTTGATAAGAGTTATGTAAAAATAACTAAAGCAGATGATGAATATATCTTAAAAGTTAATTTAAAAGATAGTGAAAATGAAGATTATATTTTAGTTCACTTAGGATGCTATACATATTGTAAGAGTGCAGTATGTGAAAAAGATTATTCTAATATAGCAATAAAAGGAAGTAAAACTACTTCAAACGCTAATAACTATTCTCCAGTTATTACAATAAGACCTGCTAAACAAGATGATTATTCAACTAATAGTTCATCTTCAAAATCATCAAAATCAAGTTCTAGTTCATCTAGTTCTAAATCAAGTAGTTCTAGTTCATCTAGTTCTAGCTCAAGTTCTAGTTCATCAAGTAGTTCTAGTTCATCTAGTTCTAGCTCAAGCTCTAGTTCATCTAGTAGTTCTAGTTCATCAAGTAGCTCAAGTTCTAGTTCATCTAGTTCAAGTAGTTCAGATGGAAAAATTGCTTACATTTATGAATATGAAAAAACTACAGGTACTAAGTTATCTAAATGGACAGATTGGTCAGATTGGTCTAAAACTAGTTGTGATACTAGAGAAGTTAATTGTAGTGATGATGATTTTACATGTCTTAGAAAAGTACAATTATATAATAGAAAAGAAAATATAGGTACTTATACTAATAAATATACAAGATCAAGAGAAATAACTAGACAAACTGGTTCTTATCAAGTTAAAGCTTGTTCAAGTTATAATTATGTAATTGTTAATAATACAACTTATGCTACAACAACTACTACAAACTATACTACTATTAATAATGTTAGTTACCAAACACAATCTAATGTTTGTGGTTCTACATGTAGTTGGACTTATGCTGGTAGAGCAAGTTATTCTAATCCACCTAGAGATACAGCTACTACACATTATGTATTTGCTGGTGCTGATTATAGTTATTGTGAAGAAACTTGTACAACATTACCTAAATACTATTATGATAAATATACATTTAATGGTGGTATGAATTCATCAATAGTTAAAGTTGTTACTCCAGGTGAAACTACATCTAATTCAACTACTAAAGTTACTTCAAGTAGTACAATTGATGTTACTGCTTCATGTGCTTCATATACTACTAAGACAGTACCAATTTATAGTACTATTACAGTTAATGAAATAGCTACACGTGAAGAACCTTTATATGGTACTGTATGTTATAAGAGTACAAAAACTAGAAGAATAATTGAAGAAGGTTCAAGAAGAACTAAATGGTCTAAATATAATGATACTTCATTATTAAATGCTGGATGGTCATATACTGGAAGAAAGCAAGCTGTGTAATAAGGGGGTAAATTAAATGAAAGATGTAAGAAATTTAATATTTTATAGAACATTAGAAAATGGTGTTTTAGTTGATAAAACTCACGCTTTTTACAAAGATGGTTCTGTAGAAGAATTATCAAATAAACAAGATATTGATAGTGCAATTAGTTCTATTTTAGCTGAAGAAAAAATGTCTAATAATACAAGTTTATCTTTAGAAGAAAGAATTAATAATAGAATTAAAGCAGTATCAGCTAGTGATTTTATTAAAAACTATAATACATATAAATATGTTGATTCTAGAGATACTAAAGTTATTTTAGATAATATTAATAATAATTTAGATAAAATTAATAATAGTCTTGATAGTAAAACTGATGTTAATGAATCTGTAGATCATACTTATTTAAATAAAAATGTTTCTTATCAACCAGAATTTGATGATAAGAAAGATAATAGAGTAGTTGCTGGAATTAAAACAGCTGCTAAGAAAGTTAGAAAAAGTAAATTAGCTAGAAATTTATTAATTACTGGTACTGCATTCGTTGTATCTTTTGGAATATTCTCATGTTTAGCTAAGAATACTAAGAAAGGTCAAATGACTGATAGCAATATTGGTTATTCAGTAACAGCTCAAAATGATGCTACTGCTTATAAAGACTTTTCTGAAATAAAAGATTATAATACTTTATTATCTAGTACAAAGAGTACTGCTCAACATAAAGCAATGAAAATGATGAGTGATAATTTAGATTATTTCAATATTACTTTTGCTAATCATTTTATAGAACAAGGTAAGAATGTTAAAGCAGCTTTATCTTGGGATGAAATGATGGCTTTACAACTTGCTTATAATGACTATACAAGAGATGAAATAAAAGCTATATTCAATGGTTATGAATTAGATTCTTCTAAATTTGATGGATATTATAAAAATGCAACTTTACAATTAATGGGTGCTTATGTTTTAGAAACTCGTGATATGCAAGTTGATTCTTATAAATATGTTGTTTCTGAAGAAGGTCAAGCTTTTGTTAAGAAATATAATGAAATGTTCTTAGCTGCTAAAGAAGCTACTGGTTCTGAAAAAATTGAATTAGTTAATAAATTCTATAATGAATTACATAAGGACTTCCCAATTTCTGATGAAATTAGAGAAGTTGGTATTTCACATGCTGATGCTAGAAGTGAGATAACTCGCTATAAATTAGCTGTTACTCCTATAGTTGCTGCTTCTGAAATATTATTCCAAAACTTAGATATTGATCATACTTTATCTGATAAAGCTATTGATTATTTTAATGATTTAGGTTTATGTAATTTAGCTGTTGAACAATTTGAAAGAGCTGAAACAATTCTTTTAATGAGTGATAGCAATGAAGAATTACCTTTATATAGTCAATTTAGAGATTTAAAAATTTCTGAATTAACTGCTAAAAACAGCTATGTTATTGATGATGCTCATAGAGATTTATCTCAATTAGATGCATTCAAGAATATGGTTAATAAACAAGTAGAATGTTTTGATAATATTACTAAAGAATCTACTGGTAAATCAAGTAGTTCATCTAGTAGTTCTAAAGGTGGTAAATCATATACTAAATCTTGGAGTGAGTCTAAGACTACTTATAAAACCGAAACTACTAAAGAAACTACAAATGATAGAAATGAAGCTGTAAGAAAATCTAGCGAAGAAAAAGTTAGAGCAGCTGAAGAAAAAGTAAATAAACAAATTGAAAAAGAAAATCAAGCTAATAAAGAAAAAGCATTAAAAGAAGCTGAAGAAAACAGAAAGAAAATTCAAGCTGAAGAAGATAAGAAAGCTGAAGCTAATCAAAAAGAAGTTGAAAAATCAAATAAAGAATTACAAGAAAATATCAATAAAGCTAATGAAAAGATTAACAATGGACAAACTGTTAATGAAAAAGATTTAGGTGATAATGTTAACTTTGATAACAATCATTCTGATTCTAATGGTAATTTAGATAATTCTGTTAAGGATATTACTACAGATGGAACAAATGCTAATAAAGATTTACCTGATCCTAATAAGACTGGTGCTGAATTTGATAAGAAAGCTAAATCTACATCAAGTAGTTCTAACCAATCTAGTCAATCAAGCAATAGTTCAAGTAATCAATCAAGTCAATCTAATAATAGTTCAAGTTCATCTTCTAATAAACCATCTAGTTCATCTAGCTCAAGTTCTTCAAGTAGTTCTAGTTCAAGTAGTTCAAGTTCATCTAGTTCAAGTTCTAGTTCTTCAAGTAGTTCATCTTCATCAAGTTTCTATACTGAGGAAGTAAAAACTACAACTAAACAAAGCAGTAGTTCTAGTAGCTCTGCTCCTAAGACTGAAACTAAAACAGAGACTAAAACCGAAACTAAGACTACAGATACTCCAAAGCAACACATAATTGAATATGAAGAACCTGTAAAATCAAATGAACAAATTGTTGATGAATATATTAATAGCTTAGAAAAATCTGATTCTTCAGATAGTGCTAAAACTTTAACAAAATAGAAAAAGACCTAATGGTCTTTTTCTTTTAAATGTTGACATTTCAATGTATTTATGATATAATATGAGTACTTTGAAGGTACAATAGGGGATGTATCTCAATGGGGGTTAATTTAAAGGGGTTGAATATAATGACAAATAATATGATGAATACCTTTATATTTGAATATTTAGATGAAAACGACTTTCGTAAAAAAGAAAGATCAGTTAGAAAGTATAATATGTTAGCTTATAAAAAATTAACATTTAATTATTATCCTGAATTAAGAAAGGGTAATTTCTTAGGTGTTGTTGCTAATAAAAACGAAAAAGATAAAACTGTTAGTTATGAGTTAAAATTACCTACTGATGAATTATTTGCTAAAGTTCATGGTGAAATAACTCTTCATTATACTGTTTATACTGAGAAAAACATTATTCTTTTAACTAATATTACTCCAGAGGGTATATTAGATGAGGGTCATAGAGCTGAATTATCAACTTATAAAGGTGTAATGATTTCTAAAACAAATCCTGAAAAGGATATGTTTAAGATTAATTTATTAAATAGATTAGGAAAATAGGGATTTATTCTCTATTTTTTTTATATTTCTCTTTACTTTTTAAGGGATTATATGTTATTATTAAAGAGCAATGTGATTTGAATACATTGATATGTGGACCCTTAGCTCAGTTGGTTAGAGCACGCGGCTCATAACCGTGCGGTCATAGGTTCGAGTCCTATAGGGTCCACCATTTTTTTGCGGGTATGGCGGAATTGGCAGACGCGCTAGACTTAGGATCTAGTGCCGCAAGGCTTGCAGGTTCAACTCCTGTTACCCGCACCATTATAAAAATAAAGACTTGTAAGAGTCTTTTTTTTATAATAAAAAAGAGCTATTTAACTGCTCTTGTTTTTATTTACTAAATTTATGAATTCTTCTGGATTATTATCTGTTGTAAAAATTAGTTTTGTTTCAATATTATTTATAACTGTATTAATTGTAATCTCGTAATATGAATTATAGTTTACCTTTTCATAATTATTTGATAATGAATTAAATAGATTATTAAGTCCTGTAGTACCTGCTAATTGTAGTAGTGGGCTACCTCCGAACATTGCTGCAGATAAGAGTGCACTTTTTGTTGAATTTTCTTCTATTTTTTTACTTGTATTTTGCATTTTTACTCTAGATATATAAGATATATCTTTGATATTAACTATTGGTATTTTTATACTTAAGTTATTATTTTCATTGTTAATATCTTTATATACCATATTTATAGTTTTATCTGTATTATCATTTATTAATAATATAGTTGTATTCAATGCTATACCTTTTAATCCTGTTAGAAAGTTTGTAAATAAAAAGTTATTCTTATCAATTTCTTTATCTACATTATTATTTACTTCATTTTCTTTTGTTAAATCTTTTTCTTTATTATTAAAAAATAAAGATAATAATACAAAAATAGATGAAATCATATAAATGTAATATGAAATTCCTAATGTTGTTTTTACTTCAACAACTCTTTTTATTGTTTCATGTACCAAATAGTATGTATATAAATATGACAATAGATTTATTATTATTGGCATATTTGCATTTTTATTATTTATTATTAGATATATTGATGCAATTATAGTTACTATATATAGATAGAAACTTTCAAATTGCATTATTGAAACACTTCCTCTTGAAGAAATTATAATTTGGCCTGTTGTTGAAAATGCTACAAGTACGGATGATACAATTAGTAGTATAACTTTTATGTAATTTATTTTTCTTTTTTCTTTATTCATATTTTTAATCCTTTTCTGTACAAATTAATATAAATCCAAAGATAAAACATAAGAATACTACGAATGTAATTGGTATAGCTACTATAATTAAGTCTACTGTTTTTACTTTTTCTGCCATTAATCCAGCATCTATTAGAGTATCAATTCCAAAATAAGTAGTTAGTATAGCAAATACTAAGCTTAATAGAACTCCGATAGAATATGCTTTCTTTTCTGGCATTTTAATTATTCTTTCTTTTTTTCTCATATATTTACTCCTCCTTATTATACTTTGAGTATAACATAAAAATTGATTTTTTTATAGATTTGTGGTATAATATGTGTGGTTTTATAAGAAGAGGGGATTGGTGGCTGTATGAAAAGAAATCCATATAAATTATTAATAAGTTATACTAAGGGACTAATTGATGTTAATAATTTAACTGAAGAAGAAAAGAAAGATTTAAATGCTGACATATCTGCTTTAAATCTATTAGTACCAAAACATTTATTAATTAAAGAATGTGAGAAATTTTTTAGTGATATTGAAGATGCTCAATATAATAATCCATATATAGATTATTTAGCATCTATATTTCAAGTTGACTCAATATTAATAAGATGTCAAATGGATTCAATTGTTTATGACAAAATGAAAGAAAAGAAAAAAACTATAAATAAAAGTAAAATATTAAAACGAGATAATAATGTTTTATATGTAGATTTTAAAAATAAGAATTCTAAATAATAGAATTCTTTTTATTTTTGATTATATATAAATTTATTTGTTCCATAATAGCTTAATTCTATTACTGATCTAGCAACTTCTTCGATATCTTTATCGAAGTTATTTTGTATCCAATAATTAACAATTCCTAGGGTTCCATTAAATATAAATACAGTAGCGTACTCTTCATCTTCTTCTTTTATATCTTTAATATCTTTTTCCCATCTAGCTTTGCATCTTTCGTATGCATCTTGTAATATTTCATCTAGAAAGTAATTACTTTGTTTTGTACTAAATAGAATTTTTACTAATTTTTTATTATTTGAGCATACTTGTAGAAGAGCTAATACATAATCATATAATGCTTTTTGTTCTGAAGTGAAATCTTTATATGAATCTTGTATTTCTTTTACGAATTCTTCTTTTATTTTTTCTAATAAATCAAATATATCGATATAGTATCTATAGAAGGTGGCTCTATTTATATCAGCTTTTTCACATAATTCAGATACAGTTACCTTTGTTATATCCTTTTCTTCTAGTAATTCAAAAAATGATTCTTTTATTACTTTTTTAGTATATTTTATTCTTCTATCCATAAACGCCTCCCAATTAAACAAATCTTTATTATATGTTTAATAACTATCAATTGATGTTGAAATTGATGATTGATTACTTACTTGTTTAAATTATATAATACATTTGATGATTATTCAACAAGTGTATAAAAAAGGAGATTGTATGAAAATATTTGATAGTATTAAAAATAAATTTATTAAAGAGAAACATTTATGGGATAAGTTTTATCCTAAGGATAAAAAAATAGTTGTACCTAATATGTCTTTATATGAATATATTTATAGCTGTAATAAAGATAGGCAAGACAATGTAGCGCTAAATTATTTTAATAGAAAAATTACTTATTATGAATTATTCAATGAAATTGATTTATGTGCTAGAGCTATGAGAAGTCAAGGTATTAGAGAAGGGGATGTAGTTAGTGTTTGTATGGCTAATACTCCTGAAGCTGTTATAGCTTTTTATGCAATTAGTAAGATTGGTGCAATAGCTAATATGATTCATCCATTATCTGCTGAAGAGGAAATAAAGGCTTCTTTGATATCTACAAATAGTGTTATGTTAGTAGCTATTAATTTAACATATGAAAAGATTAATAATATTATTGAGGATACTAATGTTTATAAAACTGTTATTGTATCTGCTAGAGATTCAATGCCTAAACTTATGGGTATTGGTTATTATTTATTAGAAGATCATAAAGTTAAAACTCCTAAAAGTAATGAAAAATATATTAGATGGAAAGATTTTATGATTAAAGGTAGTAAGTATAATTCTAAGGTGTTAGTTAAAACTACAAAGGATCAACCTGCTGTTATTTTACATAGTGGAGGTACTACTGGTACTCCTAAGAATATATTATTATCTAATGGGAATATTAATGTTGTTCCTTCTCAAGCTTGTATTTCTTTACCAGAAATAGATGATACTGATAAGATGTTAACTATTTTACCTTTATTTCATTGTTTTGGTTTAGTTGAGTGTTTACACTTTCCATTAGTTACTGGTGGTACAGCTATATTAGTACCAAAGTTTGATGCTTCTAGATTTGATAAGTTACTTAGTAAATATAGACCTACTATTATTCCTGGTGTACCTACATTATTTGAAGCAATGATAAAAAATAAGCATATGCAAAATGTAGATTTGTCTAATGTTAAATATGTTGTTTCAGGAGGAGATACATTACCTGAAGAAAAGAATTTAGCTGTTAATAAGTTTTTAAAGGAACATAATTGTCGTCATAATATAGTACAAGGTTATGGTCTTAGTGAAACTAGTGGAGGATGTGTTTTTGCTACTAGTGGTACTGATTTATTAGGTAGTTCTGGTATACCTTTATATGGTAATGATTTGAAAATAATTAGTATTGATACAAGAGAAGAATTAGAACCTAATAATATTGGAGAAATAATGATCAGTGGACCATCTGTTATGTTAGGATATTTAAATAATCAGGAAGAGACTAATGAAGTATTAGAAAAGGATTCTAGAGGTAAGATATGGGTTCATACTGGAGATATGGGATATATTAATGAAGATGGTATTTTATTCTTTGTACAAAGATTAAAACGTTTAATTATTGTATCTGGTTATAATGTATTTCCATCTCATATTGAAGAAATAATTGATAAGCATGAAGCAGTACTTAGCTGTTGTGTAGTTGGTATTCCACATCCATATAAAGTACAAGTTCCTAAAGCATTTATTGTGTTAAAAGATCAATATAAAATAAGTTCTAAAATTAAAAGAGATATAAAAGAATATTGTGAAAAGAATTTATCTAAATATATGATTCCTAAGGAATTTGAATTTAGAGAATCTTTACCTAAAACTATGATAGGAAAAGTTGATTATAGAAGTTTAGAAAAAGAAAGTACTAGATAATAGTACTTTTTGTGCTATAATTGTTTTAGTATTGGAGAGAGTTGTATGTTAAAGAAAAAGAATATTGCAATACTTTTAAATGTTTTAATAGTTATTTTTGAAATAATTGCTATATTTGAGATTATTGATGTTAAGGGTGGTTTAAATTATAGTTTTTATACTGATGATAGTAATTTACTAGCTTTATTTACGTCTTTAGCTTTTGTATTTTACTCTGTTAGAAACAAAAAGATACCAGAATGGTTAAAGCTTTTAAAACTTACTTCTACTATTTGTTTAACACTAACTTTTTTAGTTGTTTTATTAGTTTTAGCTCCAATGAATGATTATAATTATGGATTTTTATTATTTTATAGTGCTTTATTGTTTCAACATTTTCTATGTCCAATTATTAGTGTTATAACTTTTATTTTATTTGATGATATTCATATTTCAAAATGGCAATATGATTTATTAGCAACTAGTTTTACAGTTGTTTATGGTGTAATAATTATCACTTTGAATGTTGTTAGATATTTAGTTGGACCTTATCCATTTTTGGAGGTATACAACCAACCAGTATGGAAAACTGTTTTATGGATTATTGGATTATTTTCATTGACTTATACAATTGGACTTGTACTTAGAAAGTCTGCTATTAAATTAAATACTATTACAAATAAATATTTAAAATAATAATATAATTATACAAGGAGGATTTATGATAGAAATTATTAAAGCTATATTATTTGGTATTGTAGAAGGTATTACAGAATGGTTACCTATATCTAGTACTGGTCATATGATCTTATTAGATGAATTTATTAATTTGAATGTTAGTGACGCATTTTATGAAATGTTTGAAGTAGTTATTCAATTAGGGGCTATTATGGCTGTAGTTGTTATCTATTTTAAAACTATATTTCCATGGGGCTTTGGTAAAAGTAAAACTGATACAAAGAATACTCTTAATCTATGGGGAAAAATATTAGTTGCTTGCTTGCCTGCTGCTATTATTGGAATATTATTTGATGATTGGTTAGATGAACATTTATATAATAGTGTAGTTGTTTCAATTGCATTAATAGTATATGGTATTATTTTCATAATTATAGAGAATAAAAATATTGGTTCTAAAGATACTAATGAAGTCAATAAAATCACTTATAAACAATCATTAGGAATTGGTGCTTTTCAGTTACTTGCATTAATTCCAGGTACTTCTAGAAGTGGATCTACTATTATTGGAGGTTTACTACTTGGATTAGAAAGAAGTGTTGCTGCTGAATTTACTTTCTTTTTAGCAATACCAGTTATGGCTGGAGCATCATTATTAAAACTAGCTAAGTATTTCTTAAAAGTAGGATTTGTATTTAGTGGATTAGAACTTGGAATTATACTTGTAGGTTCTATAGTTGCTTTTATAGTAAGTATGGTAGTTATTAAATTCTTAATGAATTATATAAGAAAACATGACTTTAAAGTTTTTGGTTACTATAGAATAGTATTAGGTATACTTGTACTTTTATATTTCTTATTACTTAAATAGAGTCCTTTGACTCTTTTTTTATTCTATGTTATAATATGTAACTAGAAAGGAAGGATTATAGATGAGTTTATTTATTAGACAACATCATCATAATAATCTGCACTTGTTAATACGACATTAAAATTTGTTGTAGGCGCAAGTGCTATTTGTGGTGCTTGTTGCCTGTATTAAATAGCTATACAGGTTTCTGTATAGCTTTTTTTATTCAACAAGCACTAAATATAAAATTATTATGAAGGAGATTTGTTGAATGGAAAGAATTAAAGAAGGTATAGTATTTAGTAATGACATATATAGAATACTATGTGGGTATAATGCATTAGACTTTGATTATAGTGATAAAAATATAGTTATACCTAGAAAGAAATTTATTAAAACATTAAGAGAAGATTTTAAAAAGGATGTTGAGAGAATATTTCCTAAAGTTACAATAATTAGTGAAGGTGATATGCTTTTATATATAAATCAAAGTATATCGGATGTTTATAGGAGGTATCCCCATCGTATCTTTGGATAAAGTATACTTGGAACCTGAATCTACTTTTGTTGAATTCTTAGATTGTACTAGATTAGATGGATCAAGTGAATTAGTATCTAGAAAAAATCCTAATGATTTTGAAAGCGTAGATAGAGACATTCAAACAATTAGTAATAAATTAAAGAATAGTAATTATAATGGTATAGTTTTGGCAGATGATGTAGTATTTTCTGGTAATGTTCTTAAAAGTATTATTGATAAATTTGCTTCTAATGGTATTTCTGTTTTAGGAATTAGAAGCTGTATTAGTATGAGAGAATCATATGATTATTTTAATAGAGAATTACCTTTAGGACTTAAATGTGGATGTGTTATGGAAGATGATGTTATTGATCAAATATGCGAAAGAGATTTTTATTTTGGTATACCTCAATCTGGTATAAGTATTAAATCTAATGATACAGTGGTTAAGGCTCCTTATTTTAGACCTTATGGTGATCCAGTTGCTAGAGCTTCTGTTCCATCTTTTTATGAAGATTATTTTTCTAAAGGGTGCTTAATTAGATCTTTAGCTTTATGGGATAGAATTAATACTTTAACTAATAGAGAAGTTCTAGTTAGAGAATTACCTGAAGTTATTACTAATACAAATTCTAGTGATAGTGTAGTGAAAATTTTAAAGAGAGAAATTAATATGAATAGAGATACTAGAAATATTGGTGTTTCTAGATAGGAGGATGTATATGGAAAGATTACAAATTGGAGTTATGGGTTCAGCAGCTGATTTAAACTATGATGAAGCTGTAATGAATTTTGCTAAAGAGTTAGGAAGATTAATTGGAGAAAGTGGTAATATATTGGTTTATGGAGCAGAAAAAGAATATTCTTCTTTATCTACTTTAGCTGCTATAGAAGCTTCTAATGTTGGAGGGATTACAGTTGGAGTTACTGGAGGTAAAGGTAAAGATATTTATGGAGATTTTCGTCCTACTGTTTTAATACCTTGTGGACTAGAAATAGGTGGAGGAAGAGAATTTAGTTTAGTATTGGGATGTGATGTAATAATAGCTATTAGTGGTGGCTCTGGTACATTAACTGAAATGGCTATAGCTTATCAAGCTGGAATTCCTATAGTCACAATTGATTCTTTTGGTGGTTGGTCTTCTAAATTATCAGGTGCTTATATAGATGAACGTAATAGATTGAAATGTGTTAGTGCTAAAACTCCAAAAGATGCATTAAAAAAGGCAATTAAATTAGTAAAGTCTAACAATAGTTAGACTTTTTCATTGTAGTAATATTTTAAATTTGCTATTATTAATAATAGGAGAGTGCTTTATGATATTATTTTACATTGTTGTTATATTTAGTGTTTTAATTATAGTTAGTGTATTTATTTTTATATTTAGTCATAAAACTACTAAATTTAATTCTTCTGGAATTAAAATGGTTTATGATCCTGAAGACTTAAATCAGGATTCATTTCAAAAGTATGCTAAGTTTTATGGTAATATTGTTCCAACAGATGATTCATATGATGTTAAATTAAATACTATTTATGATTTGATTACTAAAGAGCAAATATTTGATATTAGAGAAATTGCTAATAAGAGTAATTGTACTGAACTTGAATGTATTTTAAAAATTAAATATTTAAAGAATAAAAGAATGCTAGGAGATTATTTCATTGATACTACTAATCATTTATTAGTTCCTTGCAGTCAGTCTGATCAATTATTACTAGATAGGTATAAGCCTTATATTTATCATAGTCATTTACAAGTTGATGAGATAGCAGCTCAAATTTCTAATCCTAATCAATTAAGTATTATAGATTTAAGAAATCAAGTATTTCATGAATTAAACTATTTAGATAATAAATCTTTACTTAATGGTGTATTAATTGATGATGTAGATCGTACAATAACTTATTATACTATTGAGAAGAAGAAGGAAGTTAAGGGACTTGTTACTTCTCATTGTCCTAATTGCGGTGCTTTAAATGATGTACAAATAGGTGGTAAGGCACGTTGTACTTATTGTGGAACAATTATTGTAGGTAAAGAGGAATAAAAATGAAATGTAAAAAGTGTGGTAGTGTTTTAGATAGTAGTGTTTCTTATTGCAATATGTGTGGAAGCAAGATAAAAAAGGTAGATAAGGGAATAATTCTTATTATTCTTTTTGGAGTGCTTGCTTTTTTTTCTATTGGTTGCTTAACTTTCTTTAGTTTAACCACAACAAGTAATAACAAAGTAAGAAAAGTTGATAATAGTTATTCTGCTATTACTGGTGATTGGGTTGATTCATCTTTAAATAATATGTTTAGAATAACTAATACTAATAGTTATGTTTGGTATCAAAATTACTCAATGGATAAAAACTCTTATATTACTGGTAGTTTGAAAGTTTTATCTGGTGATGATGCTTTAATTAAATTAGATATTGATTTAGATACAGTAAAAAGATTAATTAATATTGAAGATATTGCAATAGATGATATTTATTATTTACAATTATTTACTTCTAAAAAAGATATAAAATATTCTTATTATAAATTTTTAGTTGCTTTAAGAGATGATGATTTAATTATTTATAATTATAATGACAAAGAGTTTTATTATTGTAGTAAAAGATAAAAGTGGCTTTTTTGAAATACTTGTGTTATAATATGCCCAGTGGTGATACTTATGGGTAAAGTAATAGATTTTAATTGTGATAATGTTATCTATAATATGGCTTTAAAATCATTTTCAAACGATAATTCTACGATGCAAAAGAAAATTCTTAATTATACAAACAAAAAAGAATTTGGAGTAGATTTTATTTATAATTTAGCTGAGGCAAGTGATTTTTTATATGAATTAGAAACTATGATTAGCAATAAAGAATTTCTTAAAAACATTAGTTTCTATTATATGGCTTTAGTTAATTATGGTAACTATGTAGAAAAGAATAATGGTTTAAGTGGTTCTATTGATCGTGATTTTCTTATAGATATTAAAATAGATAAAGGTATTATTAAATATAGTTGTAGAAATCTTGATAATTATGAAAAAGGATATTTAAAATTCTTTGCTAATAAGTATTTTATAAATTATAAGAATGGTAATTATAATAAGATGATTGATTTGTTTCACAATCGTTCTATTCATAATGATTCTACTGTTTCATATTCTTCATTTTTTAATTATGATAATTCTAAGTTAGCTCTAAAAAGTATTGAAAGAAATAGTAACTATTCTTATAAAAATAATAAAAAAGAATTTATACCATCTAGTGATGAGAATAATGTTGTTGAAATGAAAAGATTTAATAAAGTTAATAATTTTATTATATATAATCATACTTTAAATTATCTTAATAATGATTATAAACTTATTAATAATAAAAATAATTATTATTATGGATATGATTATAGTGATAAGTTTGATGTTTCTAAGATTTGTTTTAATGAAATAGATGATAATATTTATAAAACTTTGAAAAAGAGAAAGTAGTGATATTATGAAAAAAGTTGTAGTTGGAATGAGTGGTGGAGTAGATAGTAGTGTAGCTGCTTTACTTTTGCAACAACAAGGATATGAAGTAATTGGCTTATTTATGCGTAATTGGGATTCTCTTGCTGATGGAGAATTTAATGGACCTACTACTTCTTCTGGTATTTGTCCTCAAGAAGAGGATTATAATGATGCAAAAGCTGTATGTGATAAACTAGGTATTACTCTTCATAGAAAGGATTTTGTTAAGGAATATTGGGATTATGTTTTTACTTATTTTTTAGATGAATTAAAGAAAGGTAGAACTCCTAATCCTGATATTATGTGTAATAAATATATTAAGTTTGATATGTTTGCTAAAGAAGCAGAAAAGTTAGGGGCAGATTATATAGCAACTGGTCATTATGCTAAGGTAGAAAATGGACATCTTTATAGAGCATTAGATTCTAATAAGGATCAAACATATTTCTTATCTCAAGTTAGTCGTGATCAATTATCTAATGTTTTATTTCCTCTTGCTGAGTATTTAAAGCCTGATATTAGAAAGATTGCCGAAGAAGCTGGACTTAATACTGCTAAGAAAAAAGATTCAACTGGTATTTGTTTTATTGGTGAAAGAAACTTTACTAATTTTTTAAAGAATTATTTACCTAATACTCCAGGTGATGTTATTAATATTGAAACTAATGAAGTTATTGGTAGACATATTGGATTAATGAATTATACTATTGGTCAAAGAAGAGGACTTAATATTGGTGGTACTGAAGATAAGATGTTTGTTGTTGGAAAAGATTTATCTAAAAATGTTTTATACATATGTTTAGGTGAAGATAATGACTATCTAATTAGTGACTCTTGTATCGTTGATACAGTTAACTGGTTAGGTGATGAAAAATTAACTGAGTGTAGTGCTAAGTTCAGATATAGACAACAAGATATTCTAGTATCTTTGGAATGGCTAGATAATGGAGAAATATTAGTTAAATATCCACAGGGTGTTAAATCAGTTACTCCTGGACAATCATGTGTATTTTACTCTGGAAATGAATGTGTAGGTGGTAGTATAATTAAAGAGGTACGTAAGAATAACGAGAAGTTATGGTATCTTTAATTAGAGGTGTTTTATGAATAAGAAGAGATTAATATTTATTGGTTTAATAGTTTTAATTATTGTTGGATTGGTTTTTATAAATTCTAAGTTTAATAATAAAAGTACTATTAGTGATGCGATGAAGTTTAAAGAAGAATATGAATCTTTAAACAATACTAAGAATGATAATGGTAAAGAATATAGAAATATTTCTATTCCATCTGATAATCCATTTCTTTATGTAACTGCTGATGATATTGTTAAAAAGATGGATAATAAAGAAAGTTTTGCTGTATATTTTGGATTTAGTAAATGTCCATGGTGCCGTAGTGTTTTACCTACACTTATTGATGTTGCTAATGATTTAGGAATAGATAGTATTTATTATGTTGATGTTTTAGATATAAGAAATACTAAAGAAGTTAAAGATGGCAAAGCAGTTGAAACTAAGAAGGGTACTTCTGCATACTATAAATTACTTGATAAGTTGGATTCTGTATTAGATGATTACTCTTTAAAAGATGAAAATGGTAATGATGTTCCTACTAATCAAAATAGAATTTATGCTCCTAATGTAGTTACTGTTTTAGCTGGTAAACCTGAGAGTTTGACTACTGGTATAGCTGATAGTCAAGATGATGCTTATATGGATCTAAGTGATGAGATGATAAGTGATACATATAATAAGTTTAAGTGTACATTAGAGTGCCTAAGTACTAAGGATACTGTATGTACTAAAAATGCTTGTTAAGATAAGTTTTACTTATCTTTTTATTTTACATAAATTTATTTTTTATCTAATTATTTCTTTTTAATTAAATTTAGATATTGTATAATGTTTTTGGGAGTGTTTTTATGGGTAGTACATTAGATGATATTAAAAATAGAAGAAGTTGTAAGAGTTTTGATAGTAAGATGTTAGATCATTCCATTATTGAGAAAATAGTGGAAGCTGGTATGCATGCTCCTAGTGGAATGAATAAACAATCTCCTATCATATTAGCTATAACTAATAAAGAAATTAGAGATAAATTATCTAATGTAAATGCATCTATTCTTGGTAGAGGTAATATTGATCCTTTTTATGGTGCTCCTGTTGTTTTAGTTGTATTAGCAGATAAATCGGTTCCTACTTATTTATATGATGGCAGTGTTGTAATGGAAAATATGTTAATAGCTGCTGAGTCATTAGGAGTAGGTGCTTGTTGGATTCATAGAGCAAAAGAAGAATTTGAAAGTGAATTTGGATTAGAATTATTAAAATCTTTAGGAATTAGTGGAGATTATGAAGGTATTGGCAATTGTGTTTTGGGTTATAAATTAAATGAGGGAAGAGTTCATACTATAAAAGATAATTATGTCTTTTATGTAGACTAATAATGAATCGTTTAAAAGATAAATATAACAAAATTAAATCGCCTGAAGAACTTCTAGATTTTATGCACACTAATATAAAATACGGAATGTATGGTATAAATAAAAGATTATATGATACATCTGATCTTGATGCTTTTGAACTTGCTAGTGATATATACTGGAATTTATCAGCTCCTGCTACTACATTGAAAATTGGTTATGGTCAAATATTTGATCAAGTTGAATTAGAAAGAGATTGGTTTACTAGAAATGGGTATGAATGTAAGACTTTGTATATAACATTTTTAGTTAATTCAACTAATTCTTATCCAACTCATGCTTATTTAGTTTATAAAAAAGATGGTAAATGGTATTGGTTTGAAAATTGTGATAAATCTAATTATGGAATTCATTCTTATGATTCGTTAGCTGATTTAATTACTGATCAAATGACTAAGCATGTTAAATTAGCTAGTAGATTTAATCCAGTTGATCAAGATACTTTAGATTTGTTACATATATATGAATATGATAAACCTAAGTATGGAATTAATACTGTAGATTTTAAAAATTTTATTTTGAATAGTGAAGAAGTACCTATAGTAGATTAGATACTTTTTTATTTTTATCTACACAAGAACAAATGTTCGTGATATAATCTAATTGGGTGATCTTATGAGTACTTATATTTGTATAGATTTAAAAAGTTTTTATGCATCTGTTGAATGTGTTGAAAGAGGACTTGATTCAATGGAAAGTAATCTAGTAGTTGCAGATCCTACCCGTGGAGGAGGCGCAATATGCTTAGCTGTTTCTCCTCATTTAAAAGCTTTAGGAGTACGAAATAGATGTCGTATATTTGAAATACCTAAAGATATTGACTATATAACTGCAATGCCTAGAATGAAGAAATATATTGAGTACTCAGCAAATATTTATGAGATTTATTTAAAGTATGTATCTAAAGATGATATACATGTGTATTCTATAGATGAGGCTTTTTTAGATGTTACTAATTATTTAAGTTTATATAAAAAGAATCCTAAAGAGTTAGCTTTAACTATTATGAATGATATATATGATAATTATGGTATTAGAGCTACTGCTGGTATTGGTACTAATCTTTATTTATGTAAAGTAGCTTTAGATATAATAGCAAAACATGCACCTGATTTTATAGGAATTTTAGATGAAGATAGTTATAAAGAAAAATTATGGTACTATGAACCTTTATCTGACTTTTGGCAAATAGGTACAGGCATATCTAATAGACTTCATAGATTGAATATTCATAATATGTATGAATTATCTATTCATGATGAGAGAGAATTATTTAAGGAATTTGGAATAAATGCTAGATTGCTTATTGATCATTCTAAAGGTATAGAACCAACTACTATTAAAGAGATAAAAGAGTATAAGCCTAAGCACAAATCTATTTCTAATAGTCAAATATTATTTAAAGATTATAATAAAGAAGATGCTTTAAAAGTACTTATTGAAATGTTAGATATTGTATATTTAGAACTTATTAGAATTAATAAATATACATCATGTATTTCTTTCTATGTAGGTTATTCTAAAGATATAATTAGTCCACTATCATTATCTAGAAAAATAGATTCTACTGATAGTTTTCAAGTACTACTTAAATGTTTAATAGATAATTACAATAGATATGTGTCTAATTCATATAGTATAAGACGTTTAGGGATTACTTTATCTTCTCTTTGCTCTGGTAGTGTACAACTTGATTTATTTAATAAAAATGATAATGAAGAAGGTATTGGTCATGCTATTAATGAGATAAAAGATAAGTATGGTAAAAATTATCTATTTAGGGGTGTTAGTTTAGAAGAAAATGCTACTGCTTTAAAAAGAAATAGATTAATAGGAGGACATAATGCAGAGTGATGATAGATTAGATAGAGCTAAACAATTTATGCCTTTTGACGCTTTAAAGGGATTTAGAGAAGCTTTATTAGAAAAGGAAAGAATAGTTGATTCTAAAGTTTTACTTAGTGAAGAACAATTTAGTTATTTAAATGATGTTGTATTATCAATTGACATAGGTTCTGTTATAGTAGTTACTTTTTATAGTAATAATAAATACATAGATAAAACTTTTAAAATAAAAAAACTATCTATTGATAAAAATAAGATAGTTTTAAATAATTACAAAATATTTTTTTCAGATATAAAAGATATAAAAATTATTAGTTAATTTGTCCTTCATAATCTGCTTTTTCATTTTCTTCAATTTTTTCATTTAAGAACATTCTTAAATACTCTTTAGGATCATTATAGAATAAAATATATTCTTCTATATCATTATTAGTGTCTTTATAAAGACCTAAGGAATTGTTTTGGTAAATAGTAATTGTAATACCATTATTTAAATCAAGATAATATTCTTGTAGATTATCTTCTTCAATTGTTCTTTCTACTTTTACAAATCTTAATGTATTTAATATATCTTTTACTTTAGTTTCATCTTCTATAGTTGCTTCTCCAATTAAGTCATTATTAATATATACTTTATCGCTTTGTAACTTTTTAAAATTTGCTTCTGTCTTATCAAATACTACATCTGATATATAATCAAATACTTCTTCATTAATATCTATTTTATAGAATGTCTTTTTATCTTTAGTATATAGAGCTTCTTCTTGATCTAGATATAATAGTTGATCACCAATAGTTACTTCATATATACCAGATATACCTATACTATCAATATCTTTATCTAATTCAAATAAGTTATTACTTAATAATTTATTAAATTCTTTTACTTGTTTTTTATTTAATTTTATTTCTAATATATCTAGAAATTTTTCTTCATTGTTAAGTGATTCTACAGTTTGAACACCTAATGAATAAGCATATCTTATTGTTATATCGTTACTTTTTTCAAATCTTTCTTTGTTACTATTTTTATTAATATTAATTACTAATAATACTACAGTTATTAATAGTACTATTATTATTAAGCCAATCAATATAGTGCTTTTTTTATTCTTCATATGACACTCTCCTATATCTTTAAGTATAACATATTAAATATTAAAATATAAGTTTGTTTTATAAATTAATATAGGTTATAATGAACTAGATAAGGAGAGTCGTAATGGAATTATTAGATGGTAAGGTTGTTAAAAAGAAAATATTAGAAGAATTAAAAGAAGAGGTTTTAAAATTAAAAAGAAAGCCTGGACTTGTTGTTATACAAGTAGGTGATGATCCAGCTAGTAAAGTTTATGTTGGACAAAAAGAAAAGATGGCTAATAGTGTTGGATATAATTTTCAACATATTAAATTTGCAAGTGATATAGAAGAAAATGTTATTGAAGATAAAATAAAAGAATTGAATAATGATGATAACGTTGATGGTATATTAGTTCAAATGCCATTACCTAAACAATTGGATAGTAAGAAAATACAAAATTTGATTGATCAATATAAGGATGTAGATGGTCTTAGTGATATTAATTCTGGTATGTTAACTCATAATGTTGATACATTAGTACCTTGCACTCCAAAAGGTATTATGGATATATTAGAGTATTATAATATTCCAGTTAGTGGAAAGAATGTAGTTGTTGTAGGAAGAAGTGATTTAGTAGGTAAACCACTTGCTTCTCTTATGCTTAATGCTAATGCTACAGTCACTATATGTCATTCTAAAACAGTTAATTTAGGCGAATTTACATCTAAAGCTGATATATTAATAGCAGCAGTTGGTAAAGCAGGATTAATAACTAAAGATATGGTTAAAGATAATAGTGTAGTAATAGATGTTGGAATAAATAGAGTAAATGATAAATTATGTGGAGATGTCGATTTTGACAATGTAGTTGACAAAGTAAGTTATATTACACCTGTTCCTGGAGGAGTAGGACAAATGACAGTTGCTGAATTAGGAAAAAATGTATTAAAAGCTTATAAATATAGAGAAAAACAAAAACAGTTAAAGAAATAGTCGATTTTACACTTTATGTGTATTTAACATTTTATTTTACTTTTATTATTGATTTAATTTTAATTTCAATATAAAATGATAATAGAATGATAGGAGAGAATGAGTTATATGAAAAGAAAAAATAAAAAGCATAAAGAGTTATATTTTATATTATTTTTAGTATTATTTATTAGTGTAGGATTTGCTTATTTATCAGCACAGTTAGATATTATTGGTAATGCTACAGTTAAAACACAAAGCTGGGATGTTCATTTTGAAACAATAACTGAATCAACAGCAACAGTATCTAGTGGTACTTCTAGTGATATGGGTTCTGCTTCAATAACTACTGGAGATACTACAGAAGTTACATTTGCTTCTTCATTACCATTACCTGGAGATTTTTATGAATTTACAGTTAATGTTGTAAATGGTGGTAGTATTAATGCAATGCTTAGCGAAGCAACTAATACTACATTAACAACAGATCAACAAAAATATTTGGATTATACAGTAACTTATGCAGATGGTTCTGCAATAGCAGTTAATGATGCAATTCATGCAGGTAAAAGTGTAACTCTTAAAATACGTGTAGAATATAAGAAGAATATATCTGCTAGTGATTTACCAGGAGAAGATGTAACATTTAATTCTAATTATGGTATGACTTTTGTTCAAGCAGATAGTAATGCTAATTATAAAACTACAGCTTAGTATTAGAATATAAATAAAGACGTAAAAACGTCTTTTTTTTATTTATTTAAATATAATATAATGGTATAATATGTAAAGTAATTAATAATTAGAAATGGGGTATAATATGGATTTTTATGTAATAAGTTATGGATTAACATTATTAGCACTTATAATTACTTTAGGTGCACAATTTTATATTAATAGTTCTTATAAAAAGTTTAAAAAAATAACTATAAATAAAAATATTAATGGAAAAGAAGCTGCGAGAAGAGTTTTAGATAAAAATGGTTTATCTAAAGTTGAAGTACTTGAAGTACCTGGTAATTTAACTGATCATTATGATCCTACTAGAAAGACTGTTAGTTTATCTACTGATATATACGAAGGAAATAGTATAGCTTCTATAGCAGTTGCTTGTCATGAGTGTGGTCATGCAATACAAGATAAAGAAGGATATCTAATGTTAAGAATAAGACATGCATTAATACCATTAGTTAATATTTCTTCTTATGCAGGCTATATAGCTATAATGATTGGTATTTTCTTTAGTTTAATTAAACTAGTGTGGCTTGGTATTATATTTGAAGTTGTTATTTTATTATTTCAATTAGTTACATTACCTGTTGAATTTAACGCTTCTAGAAGAGCTTTAAAACAAATAAAAGAGTTAGGTTTATTAGGTAGTGATGAATTAAAAGGAGCTAGAACAATGCTTGTTGCAGCTGCTTTAACATATGTTGCTTCTGTTGCAGCTACTGTAATTGAAATACTAAGACTTATTTTGATTTTTGGTAGAAGGGATGATTAATATTAAGGATGAATTAAAATCTCAAATGGCTTCAAAAATTGATTCTTCATTGAGAGAAAAAGGCTTTGATGATTTGAATAGATTTTTATTAATAATGATAATTATATTCTTATTAATAGATATTATTTTTAAAATATTCTTTATTGGTATTTTATTAATAGTATTTACTTTACTATTAATTTTTAGAATGTTTTCTAAAAATAAGTATAAACGTGTTAAAGAAAATAGAATATATTTAGAGTTATTATTAAAAATTAAGGGATTATTTAGAATAGGGAAAAATAAGACTAAGAGTTATAAAAAGAATAAGAATAATATATATAAAAAGTGTCCATCTTGTGGCACTATTTTAAAGTTACCTTTACCTAAGAAAATAGGTATTAAACATACTACTTGTCCAACTTGTAGAAAAAGGTTTGGTTTTCTTTGCTTAAGAAAGAAGAGGATATAGTTATGATTAAATTATTTAAAAATTTTACAAAAAAAGATGTTTTAATAGTTTTTTTAGTTGTATTTTTAGTTGTTTTTTCAGTTTTTTTAGATTTAAAAATGCCTGATTATATGAGTGAGATAACTAAGTTAGTTCAAACAGAAGATAGTACTATGAAAGAAATATTAACTGCTGGTTTTCACATGCTATTATGTGCTGTATGTAGCTTATTATGTACTGTTGTTGTTGGATATTTATCCTCTTATTTATCTGCTAATTTTTCTAAAAATGTTAGAAGAAAAATATTTGCTAAAGTTGAAGACTTTGGAGTTACTGAAATAAAGAAATTTTCTACTAGCAGTTTAATTACTAGAACAACTAATGATGTTACTCAGATTGAAATGCTACTTAGTATGGGACTTCATTTGATTGTTAAGTCTCCTGTTATGGCTGTATGGGCTTTACTTAAAATATTAGGTAAGAGTGGAGAGCTTAGTTTAATAACTGGATTAGGTGTTGTTATTATCGTTTGTACTAATTTATTTATTATTAAAACTGTTACTCCTAGATTTGAAAAAATGCAAAAATTAACAGACAAAGTTAATGGTGTTACTAGAGAGAATTTAACTGGCATTAGAGTTATTCGTGCTTTTAATGCAGAAGAATTTCAAATGAATAGATTTGAAGATGTTAATGAAGATTTGACTAATACTCAATTATCTAATCAAAAGACATTTGCTATTATGTCTCCAGTAATGAATTTTGTAATGCATTTTCAACAATTAGGTATTTATTTTGTTGGTGCTTATATTATTATTCATAGTACTATGGTAGATAAAATTAATATGTTTAGTAATATGGTTGTATTTAGTTCTTATGGAATGCAAGTTATTATTTCGTTTTTAATGCTAACATTTATATTTATGATATTACCTAGAGCAGAAGTATCTGCTAAAAGAATTAATGAAGTATTAGATGAAAATATAAGTGTTAAATCTGGTGATTTTGATGGAAAAACTAAGGAAGTTGGAACAGTTGAATTTAAAAATGTTAGTTTTAAATATCCTGATGCTTCAGAGTATTTATTAAAAAATATTTCTTTTAAGGTTAATAAAGGAGAAACTATTGCTTTTATTGGATCTACTGGTTCTGGAAAGTCTACTTTAATCAATCTTGTTCCTAGATTATATGATGTATCTAGTGGAGAAGTATTAGTAGATGGTGTTAATGTTAAAAAATATAAATTATCTGCTTTAAATAATAAAATTGGTTATATTCCACAAAAAGCTGTAATGTTCACAGGAAGTGTTTTTGATAATATTACTTATGGTGATAATGGAAAAGGAAAAGTAGGTATAACGAAGGCAAAAGAAGCAATAAAAGTAGCTCAAGCTAGTGAGTTTGTAAATAAGATGGAAAATGGAATAGACTCTCATATTGCTAGGGGAGGAACCAATGTTTCTGGAGGCCAAAAGCAAAGATTATCAATTGCAAGAGCTATTGCTAGAGATCCTGAAATATATATATTTGATGATTCTTTCTCAGCACTTGATTATAAGACTGATTCTACATTAAGAAAAGAACTAAAAAAATTTACTAAAGATGCAACTAGTATGATAGTAGCTCAAAGAATAGGTACTATTATGAATGCAGATAAAATTGTTGTTTTAGATAAAGGTGAATGTGTAGGTATTGGAACACATAAAGAACTCCTAAAGAGTTGTGATGTATATAAAGAGATTGCTTTATCTCAATTAAGTGAGGAGGAGTTAGAAAATGCCTAGAGGTAATATGAAAGTTGCTGATAAGTCTAAAGACTTTAAAGGCTCAATGAAAAGGTTATTTGTAACTTTAGATAAATGGCGTAAGTTATTAATAATATCTATTCTACTTGCTTTAATAAGTGCGTTATTATCTACTATTGCTCCTAATAGATTATCTGGTATAACTGATGTAATTAGTGATGGAATTAAACCTAATGTAGAAAATTTACAATTAGTATCTGAAAAGGTTTTTTCTAATGCATTAAAAAAGTATTCATTAATGAAAATCTCTGTATTTAATGATGGAAATATAAATACCTCTAATACTAATTATGATTATCAAGAATTATTAAAAGAATTTAGTTTAATGAATGATTCTGAAAAGAAAATGTTCTTAGAAGATATTACTATAAAAAATGTAAAAATAAGTGTTGATGATCAAATTGAATTTATAAATATAGTTAGTTCTATAGATGATAGTCTTGTTACTGAAGATTTAATTAAAAAGCTTGATCAATTACCGGATTCTATTAAATCTTTAGTTGAACCAAAACTTAATGTTGCAAAGTTAAAGAAACTATCTTTGATATTAGCAATTATTTATATTATTAGTTCTTTATTTGCTTACATTCAAGGAATTTTAATGGCTTATATTTCTAATGGATATTCTAAAAAACTTAGAACTGATATAAGTGTTAAGATTAATAAATTACCTTTAAAATATTTTGATAATCATGAAACTGGTGATGTATTATCAAGAGTTACTAATGATGTTGATTCTATAGGTATGAATATGAATCAAAGTTTAACTACTTTGGTTTCTAATGTAACTTTATTTTTAGGTTCTATTGTAATGATGTTTGTTACTAATTGGATAATGGCTTTAACTGCTATTGCTTCAAGTGTTTTTGGTTTTGCATTTTCATTTTTGTTACTAAAAAAGAGTCAAAAATATTTTAGTGAACGTCAAAAACAATTAGGTAACTTAAATGGTCATATCGAGGAAATCTATTCTGGACATAATGTTGTTAAGACTTACAATGGTGAACAAGAAGCATTAAAAGAATTCGATAAGATAAATGATAAGTTATTTACTTGTAACAGAAAAAGTCAATTTTTATCTGGGGTTATGCAACCTATAATGATGTTTATTGGTAATTTTGGTTATGTTGCTGTATGTGTTGTTGGTGCATTATTAGTAATGAATGATAAAATAAACTTTGGAGTTATAGTAGCTTTTATGATTTATGTTAGATTATTTACTAATCCTTTATCTCAAATAGCTCAAGCTATGACTGGATTACAATCTACAGTTGCTGCTGCAGAAAGAGTATTTGAATTTATTGACGAAAAAGAATTATCTGATCAATCTAATATATCTAATCATTTAGATAAGTCTAAAGTTAAAGGAAACATTGAATTTAAAAATGTAAAATTTGGATATGATAAGAATAAGACTATTATTAAAGATTTTAGTGCTAAAGTTAAATCTGGACAAAAAGTTGCTATTGTAGGTCCAACTGGAGCAGGTAAAACTACAATGGTAAATCTATTGATGAAGTTTTATGAAATTAATTCTGGAGATATTATAATTGATGGAGTTTCTATAAAAGATTTAACTAGAGAAAATATTCATGATTTATTTGTTATGGTATTACAAGATACATGGTTATTTGATGGTACTATTAAAGAAAATATTAGATTTAATAAAGAAAATATTTCAGATGAAATTATCTGGAATGCTTGTAATGTAGTTGGAATAGATCATTTTATTAAAACTCTTCCTAATGGAATTGATTCACAAGTCGGTGATAATGAAGCTATTAGTTCTGGTCAAAAACAATTACTTACTATATCTAGAGGTATGATTGAAGATGCTCCTTTCTTAATATTAGATGAAGCAACTTCAAATGTAGATACTAGAACTGAAGAATTAGTTCAAAAAGCTATGGATAAATTAACAGAAGGTAGAACTTCATTTATAATTGCTCACAGATTATCAACAATAAAGAATGCAGATTTGATTTTAGTTATGAAAGATGGTAATATTGTTGAACAGGGGGATCATGAGAAGTTAATGAAGAAGAAAGGTTTTTATGCCGATCTTTATAACTCTCAATTTGAATTATAATTATGAGTAAGAAAGTATTATTGGTTATTAATCCAAATAGTGGAGTAGGAGTTCCTGCAAAAATAATTGAAAAGTTTTATGATATTTTAGACAACAATGATTATGATGTTGATATAACTTTTACTAAAAGAGTAAAGCATGCGACTGAGATTGTAGAAAATTCTGAATTTTATGATTTGGTTTTTTCTATTGGTGGAGATGGAACGCTAAATGAAGTTGTTAATGGTAATATTAAAAGAAAAAATAAAATGACTATTTGTCCTTTTCCAACTGGCAGTTGTAATGATGTTGCTTCAATGTTAGGATATGAAAAAGATTTATTACACAATTTAGACTTAGCTCTAGATGGTGAAGTTAAATCTATCGATATTGGTACAATTAATGACTATGCTTTTACTTATGTTGTTGGAATGGGTAAATTTATGGATATTCCATATAGTACTTCTAGAGATAAGAAAAGTAGAATTGGTTATCTAGCTTATATAAAAGATGGAATAAATGAGTTTTTTAATGATACTAAAATGTATAAGGCTAATATTGAAGCTGATGGAGTAGAAATAGAGGGAGATTATTCATTAATAATTGTATCTAATTCTAATCATATTGCTGGTGTACCGGGTTTTCATAAAGATGTAAAACTAGATGATCAAAAATTTGAAGTTTTACTTTGTACTGCTAATAATAAAACTAAGTTAGTTAATAGTTTTATAGAGTTTTATATGGGAATGAATCCTAAAAATATTATTTCATTTAAAGCTAATGATTTGAAAGTAAAACTATCTGAACTACCTGAAAAAAATTGGTGTGTAGATGGTGAAAAGCTGGAAGAGAATACTTGTTATTATCATATTAATGCTAATAATAAGATGAATTTTTTAGTTCCTAAAAATAAAACTAAAAAGCTATTTTTAAATAATGACGTATAAATATATACGTTTTTATTTTTATGGTATAATTATATTGGTGATAGTATGAAAAAGATATATATTATACTTACTTTTACTGGTACAGCTTTATCAAGAATTATTAAATTAAGTACTAAAGATGAATTTGCTCATGCTTCTATTGCTTTAGATTCTGAGTTAAAAGAAATGTATTCTTTTGGTAGGCTTAATCCTTATAATCCTTTTTTCGGTGGTTTTGTACATGAAGGAATAGATCATGGTACTTTTAAGAGATTTGCTAAAACCACTACTAGTAATGTTTATTCTTTAGAAGTTACTGATTATCAATATAAAAAGATAAAGAAAGAAATAAAAAATATTAGTAATTATAGAGATAATTATAGATTTAATGTTTTAGGTTTAGTATTTGCTAAGTTTAGAAAAAAATTAAATAGAGAAGATTGTTATTATTGTGCTGAGTTTGTAAAAAAAGTAATGGATGATGCATGTATAGAAACTAATCTTCCTGAATGTATAAAACCAGAAGATTTTAAGTACTTAGATAATACTACTTTATTATTTAGTGGAATGCTAAGAGACTATAAAATTGGTGAGGTTAATGAATAAGGAAAATATTATTAATAATAAACTCGATTCATTATCTAAATCTAAGTTCAGATCTAGCTTTCATCTTAATAATAAGATGATTATGTATTGTAAAGAAAAGGGTTATAAAAAGATAGTTAATGATGCATATAATATTATTAATGAAAGATTAAGACCTAAAGAAATAAAAAATGATGGTAAACAGACTCCTATGCGACAAGTACATCCTGTTTTTATTGCTCAGCATGCAACTGGATGTTGTTGTAGAGGTTGTTTAGAAAAATGGCATCATATTTCTAAAAATAAAGAGTTAAGTGATAATGAAGTTAATTATATTGTTACTTTAATTATGGAATGGATTAAAAATGATTATAATAATAAATTATAATTATTTTATTTTATAGAGGTGATTTATATAGTGAAATTAGATGATATTAAAACTCCGGAAGATGTTCTAGAATATATGAAAAGTAATATTAGATATGGATGGTTAGATAAAGATAATAATGAGCATCTATTTACCATGAAAGGCTTTAGAAGAGAGTATAGGACATCTAGTTTAGAAGAAGTATTAAATCATAAATTAGGTTGTTGTATAGAACAAGTATATTTAATGAAATATTTATTAGATAAGATTAATGTACCTTGTAAAATGTTTTGTACAAGAATTTATGAAGGTAGTGATTTTAATAATTTAGATGAAGAAGAACATATGCATTGTTTTATACTGTATTATTTAAATGACAAAGTTTATCATATGGAGCATCCTAATTGGGAAAAAATTGGAATATATGAATATAATAATGAAGTAGAAGCAATTAAAACTATAAACGATTATTATTTAAATTTATCTTCTGGTAAATCTAGACCTGTTACAGAGTTTTATGAAGTTAAACCTAATTTATCTTTTAAAGACTTTAATAATTATATTAATAGATTGGATAATAAGTAATTGTATTAGATAATTCTTTATGATATTATTTAATAGTAAGAGGAGTGTGTTTTATGGATAATAATCAAATGAATATTAATCAAAATAATGGACAAGAAAATATGAATAATCAATATCAAAATCCAAATATGAATGGACAATACCAAAATCCAAATATGAATGGACAATACCAAAATCCAAACATGAATGGACAATACCAAAACCCAAACATGAATGGGCAATATCAAAACCCAAATATGAATGGGCAATATCAAAATCCAAATATGAATAGTCCTAGAGGATTAGTACCTGAAACTAATGTAATATTAGCTTTTATACTTAGTATTGTAACATGTGGTATTTATGGTATTTATTGGTTTGCTAAGATGACTGATGAATCTAATAGTATTTCAGATTTACAAACTGCTTCTGGAGTATTAGCTATTTTATATACTTTAATTTCATGCGGTATATATTCTTTTTATTGGAATTATCAAATGGGTAAAAAACTATTTATAGCTGGTCAAAAATATGGAGTTTATATAGAAGATAGATCCATTCTATATTTAATATTAGGTATTTTTGGTTTATCATGGTTAGTTTGGATATTTGTACAAGAGGATTTAAATAAATTTGCTTAAAGATAGATTAAAAAAAGTAATAAAGTTAAATTTATTACTTTTAATTTTTGGATTTATATATATACTTATAAATCATTATTTCCATTTTGGTTTTATTTGTATATTTCATGAACTAACTGGTCTATTATGTCCGGGATGTGGGTTTACTAGATGTATTATAGCAATAATTCAAGGAAGATTTTTTGATGCATTTAATTATAATATGTTAGTATTCTGTTTATTACCTGTATTTTTATTTTATTATTGTTATTCTATATATAATTATATTAAGACTGGTAATAGAATAGTAACAATACCTAATTATATTACTATAACTATATTAGTAATAACTATTTTATTTGGTATATTAAGAAATTTATTATAGTAGAAAGAAATTTCTACTTTTTTTATGTTATTATAATAATAGAATTAAGGAGGTATTATTATGAAAATGGTTCTTATAGGTGGAGGTAATACTAGAGGTGGAGTATGGGAAACTAAAGAAATAGATACTGAAATAGTTAAAATGACGGAAAAGGAAAAGCCTATATTTCTATTTGTTGGATTAGCTTCCAGTTTTGCTGATTCATATTATGATGCTATGAAGAATATTTATAAATCTTTAGGATGTGAATGCCAATATTTAAAAAAGAAAAATATTATTAATAATCCTGATATTGTAAAAAATAAAATTCAAAATGCTGATATTATTTATATTGGTGGAGGAGATACTATTAAATTACTTAATGAATTAGAAGAATATAACTTGTCTCATTTATTTATAGAAGCTGCAAATAATAATAAAGTTATTGCAGGTATGTCAGCAGGAGCAATCATGTGGTGTTTAGAAGGATATTCTGACTCTTTAAAAATTAGAGGGGAATCAGATAAATATGATTTTGTAAAAGGTTTAGGATATTTAGATATTATTATTTCTCCTCATCATGAAGGAGATAAAGTAGTAGAATTAGAAACTGAAATAGAAGATAGAAAAGTATATTGTTTAGAAAACTGTACAGCTTTAAAAATAGTTGATGGAAAAATTAGCATTTTAAAGAGTAATCCAAATGCTAATGTCTACTTGATAGACAAAAACTGTAAAAAAATACTAAGTTAAATAAAAATTGTTTTATTTGTGATATCATAATACTAGTAATATACAATAGAGGGAGTATTAGATGTTGCATAAAAGAACACAAGATAAATTAAAAAAACTACTAATTGGAATTATTCTTATTTTTGGAGTTTTTATATATACTACATATTTAGAAGAACCAATTAATAAATATTTAAATAAATTTAATGAAATGATTGAACCTACTATTTCTAGTAGAAAAGTTGATGGTAATCTTGTTATTTATTTTGTTGATGTTGGACAAGCTGATTGTATTTTAATAAGTAATAATGATCATTATATGTTGATTGATGCTGGTAATAATGAAGATGGACCTAAATTAGTTAATTATTTTAAGGGAATGGGTATTAGTAAATTTGATTATGTTATTGGTACTCATGCTCATGAAGATCATATCGGTGGATTAGATGATATTATTAATAATTTTGATATAAAAACTTTTTATATGCCTGATGTTAGTCAAACAACATATACATTTGAAAGCGTCTTAGATGCATTAGAGAGAAAAAATATATATTTTGAAACTCCAAAAGAAGATAATTCTTATAAATTTGGAAATTCTTCTTTTACAGTACTTAGTGTTGGGACTGATTCAACTGATTTAAATAATACATCTATAGTTCTTAAACTAACATATGGCAATAATTCATTCTTATTTACTGGTGATGCTACTAGTAGTGTAGAAAGAAAAATATTAGATAAAGATATTTCTGCTGATGTATTAAAAGTAGGTCATCATGGTTCTCAATATTCATCTTCAGCTAACTTCTTAAAAACTGTATATCCTAAGTATGCAGTTATACAAGTTGGAAAGAACAATGAATATGGACATCCTAAGAGTATTACTTTAAATAAATTAAAAAAAATAAATGCTAAGATTTATAGGACAGATAAAGATGGTACTATTATATGTACTAGTGATGGAAATAATATTTCTTTTATAAGTATGGAGACTGATACTAATGGATAAAAAATATATAGTAGATGAAATAATTGATAATATAGTTAAATTAGAAGATTGTAATACAAAGCAAATTATTAATATTAATAAAAAGTTATTACCTAGTAATATCTTTGATGGAGCGGTAGTTATAAAAAAAGATAATAATTATTATCTTGATATGGATGAATATTCTAAAAAAAGTGCTTCTATTAGAAGTAGAATGGAGAAATTAAAAAAACATGAGTAAAACTAAGATTAATGTCTTTTCAGGAGAATTAATTGAAAATGCTTTATTAGAAAACATTAAAGTAGATGGATTTCATGATTATGTAGAAATAATTGATTCAACTATTAATTCTTGTGATTTTAGTGAAGTTATTTTTCAAGGTATTGATATTACTAATGTTGAGATTAATAATTCTAATTTATCTAATATTGATTTACACGATCATTCTTTTAAAAAAATTAAATTTTCTAATTGTAATTTAACTGGTATTTATTTTTCTGATTCTTATTTAGAAGATATTATATTTGAAAATTGTAATATGAGATATTGTAGTTTTGTTGGTACTAATTTACGTAATATTACTTTTAATAATTGCTTAATGAATGAATCATCTTTTAGAATGGTTAAATGGAAAAAAATGGTATTTAATAGTTGTAATTTAGAAGAAGTAGAAATCTATAAAATGAGTTTAGATAAACTTGATTTAAGCTCATGTAATATTTCTAAAATTAAAGTATCTGTTAATGATTTAAAAGGTTTAATTGTATCTGTTGATCAGGCTTTATCTTTATCTTTATTACTTGGAATTAAAATAAAATAAATTGAATTAATAAGTTATTTATGATATAACTATTTTAGAGTAAAGGGGATATTAATATGAATGAGAATAAACAAAAATATAGTACTTCTACTGTACTTATTGTAATTGTATTTTTAGCACTAATGATTGCGTTACCTCCTATAGTTAGAGTAATGTATCCTAAAGAAGAAACAACTAATGATACTGCTCCAAAAGAAGAAGAAAAGAATACTACTTTTACAGATGGTAGTATGATATGTAGTCTTAATTATGCTAATACTGGTTTATCTATAGTTAGTACAGCTAATTATCAAAATAGTACTATTACTAGTAACACACTTGCTTTTTCTAATCCTAATGGATATACTAGTGCAGACTTAATAGAGTCGGCTGATGGTAAAACTGAATTTAATAATTATAATACTATTTTAAGTCAGTTTTCTTCGTTAGATAGTAATTATTTAAATAGTACTGATACACTTACTACTGTAACTATAAATAGTGATTTAATTAGTACTAATAGTGAATTAAGTACTTATTATCAATCAGCTGATGATTTAAAAACATATTTGGAAGGAATTAATTTTACTTGTACTTATAATTAGTTTTTAATTCTTTATAAACATTATTTGTATGATGTATTTTGTTAATTTTTATATTTAAAGATTTATAATTATTTGTATTTGTAACTAGAAACTTTATTTTATCTAAATAAAGTTTTTTATTTGTTTTATTCTTTATCTTATTAATTGCTTTATTTATATTCTCATCTTTCTGTTTATATATTTTATATTCATATTTAATACTATTATTTTCTTTTATTGGTATTATTTCTCTTAAATAAACAATATATGTATTATTATTTTTTTCTATACCTATACCATCTATTATTATTAGCTTATTTAATTCTTTATATTTTGGTACTATTAATGTTAATAAAAGGATAATTACTATAGTTGTTTTTTTCATCTTATATTACCTCTATATTTATTATTAGTTAAATAATCATTTCTATATAATTTATTTTTGTTATTTTTTATAAATGAATCACTTATTTCTTCTTTAGATAATGGTATAAAGGGACTTAAGTATTTATAGTTAAAGCATGTTGTTTTTGATAAATCATATATTAAGTATATTATTCCTATTATGACTCCTAGTATTCCTAGAAGTGTACTTAATAGGAGTAATAGCAGTTTATAGAATCTAATAATATTTATAAATTCTAAGTTTGAAAATATAAGAGCAGACATTGATGATATGGCAATTACTATAATCATTATAGGAGATACTATTCCTGCTGCTACGGCTGCATCTCCTAATATTAATCCTCCTAATATTGAGACTGCTGACGAATTAGTAGTAGACATTCTAATATCTGATTCTTTTAATATTTCAAAACATATTATCATGAATAATGCTTCTATATATGCAGGAAATGGTACATTAGTTCTTCCTGCTTTTAAAGTTAATAATAAATCTAATGATACTAAATTATAGTTTCTTGTTGTTATTGATATATATATGGCAGGAGTTAATATAGCTATTAAAAACGCTATTAATCTTATAATTCTTATAAAAGATGCTTGATAATTACTTTGATAGTAATCATCAACTGTATGAAAAAAGTCTATAAAAAAAGTTGGTAATATTAGTATGTATGGGCTATTATCTACTACTATAATTACTTTTCCTTCTAGTAGTTGCATAGCTGCTTTATCTGGTCTTTCTGTTTGAATAATTGTTGGAAATAATTGATTTTTATTTTCTAAATTTCGTTTTACGTAACTGGAATCAATTAAACCATCAATATTTATTTTATTAATTTGTTTAATTATATTATTTATTAATTTTTTATTTGTAATTCCATTTATTGATATTATACCTATTTTTGTATTTGTTAATGTTCCTTTATTAATTGTTTGAATTGTTAACTTGTTTGATTTAATTCTTTTCTTTATAAGTCCTATATTTGTATTATAGTCTTCTATAAAACAATCCTTAGGTCCTGTTATTGATACTTCTCCATTTATAGTTGATATATTTCTATTTAAGTTTAAAGACATATAATCACCATTATTAGTATGGTAATTATATGTTTTTTTATGTATAATTTAATTGGTGATATTATGATAGTATGTGTTGAAAGATTAGATGACTTTGGTAGGGGAATTGCTTATGTAGATGGTAAGATTTGTTTTATACCTAATACTTTACCTGGAGAAAGTGTTGATATTGAAATTGTAAAAAGTACAAAAAAATATATTGAAGCTAGTGTGATTAGTTACTTGACTAAGAGTAAGAAAAGAGTAAATCATAAGTGCCCGTATTTTTCTTTTTGTGGAGGATGTCAATTTCTTAATATTAGTATTCAGGAAGAGACTAAATATAAAACTAATAAGATTAAATCTTTAGTGAAAAAATTTACTAATTTAGATAATAGTATTGTTAGAGATTGTATTACTTTAAATGAATATAACTATCGTAATAAAATTACTTTTCATGTTAAAGATAAAAAGTTAGGCTTTTATAAGGAGAAAACTAATGAATTAGTTGAAATTAATAAATGTTTACTTGTTGATGAAAAGATTAATCTAATAATTAATAAAATTAAGCAAGTTGTTTTAGATAATGATATTGATGAAGTATCTATTAGAGTTGGAAATAATATGGATACTATGTCTATCAATTTTGTTGGTAAAATAGATGATAATTCTATTTTTGATTCTTTTAAAGAAAGTATTTATGTAAATGGTAAATGTATTAATTATCCTTTCATATCTAATATTGGTGATTATAAGTTTTATGTTTCTCCATTATCTTTCTTTCAAGTAAATAGTGAAGTTGTAGAACCTTTATATAATAATGTTTTAGAGTATTGTAAGAATAATAATATAAGTAGTGTTTTAGATTTGTATTGTGGAGCAGGTACAATTGGCATATATATTTCTAGTAGTGTAGATAATGTATTAGGAATTGATTCTTGTAGTGATGCTATTCTAAATGCAAATGATAATAAAAAATTAAATAATGTAAACAATGTTAGTTTTGTTTGTAGTAAAGTAGAAGATTATGTAGATAAGTTAAAAGACAATTATGATTTAGTTGTAGTTGATCCTCCTAGGAGTGGATTAGATTCAAAGACTATTGATTATTTATTAGATATTAATTCTAGATCTATTATTTATATATCATGTGATCCAGTAACTTTAGTTAGAGATTTAAATATATTAAGTGGTGAATATGAAGTTAAAAGTATTCAGCCTTATAACATGTTTCCAAAATGTTATCATTGCGAAAGTGTCTGTGTTTTAGAGAGGAGATAAATATGGATAGTAATCTATATGAAATGATATTTAAAAGAAAATCTTTTCACTTATTTAGAAATATTGGTAATGAGCATATTGCCAAAGAAGAATTAAAAGATATTGAAGAAAAGTTTTCTAAACTAAAACCTTTAGTTGAAGATATTAAAGTAAAAATAAAAATAGTAAAAAAAGAATCGATTTTAAGAGGACAAGAATATTGCATATTATTCTATTCTGAAAAGAAAGATAATTATCTTCAGAATATCGGTTACTTAGGAGAACAATTAGATTTATATTTAGTATCTAAAAATATAGGTACATTATGGTTTGGTATAGGGAAACCAGATGAACAAAAGTTAGATGGATTAGATTTTGTTATAATGATTGCGATTGCTAAAATAGATTCACCTGATAAATTTAGAAAAGATATGTATAAAAGTAAAAGAAAAGAATTATCTGAGATATGGAACGGAGATAATTACTTAGATATAGCCAATATTATTAGATTTACTCCAAGTGCTTGTAATACACAACCATGGAAAGTTGAGACAACTGAAAAAGAAATAAAAGTATATAGATATCGTAAAGAAGGTAAAAGAGGAATAATGCCTAAAGATAGAGTTATTTATTATAATCAAATTGATATTGGCATCTTTTTATGTTTTGTGGAGTTATGTTTAGAGCATAATAATATTGATTATAAAAGAGAATTATTTGTTGAAGATGATCATGATAAAGAATACAATTTGACTGCAAGTTACCATATTTGAGTTAGCACTAATACGCAAACAACCAAAGTGGTTTAATAATTAGGAAATATTCCTGATACGCAAACAAGGTTAGAGCACTTAGCACTGACACTGGTACCACCCATTGCGAGAGTATCACAGTACTTGAGAGGAGATAAATATGCAAATTAATATAAAATTAAAAAAATATATCGAAGAATTTGTTTTTCCTGAGTATAACAAAAATGAATCCGGGCATGGAATTAATCATATTAAAGATGTTATAAAAAGAAGTTTTGAACTTGTAGAGGAAAATCATCTTGATGTTAATATGGATATGGTTTATGTTATAGCAGCATATCATGATATAGGGCATTATATAGATTCAAAAACTCATGAGATTATTTCTGCAGAGATAATGTTTAAAGATAAAAATTTATCTAATTTTTTTAATGAAAAACAATTGAAAATAATTAAAGAAGCAATTGAAGATCATAGAGCATCATCTAAGAATGTTCCTAGAAGTATTTATGGAAAAATTGTTTCATCTGCTGATAGAAGTAATAAAGTAGAAGAATGTTTAAGTAGAACGTATACATATGGCAAGAAATTAAACCCAACTGCATCAGATGAAGAATTGTTTTTAAATGCATATAACGCTCTTTTAAATAAATTTGGAAAAGATGGATATGCTAAATTTTATTTTAAAGATAGTAAATATGAATTATTTTTAAAAGAGATTAGGGAGCTGTTAAAAGATAAAGATAAATATATTAATACACAAAGGGAATTTATTAAACAATTAAAAAAGAAAAATGAATTAATTAAAAAAGACTCTTAGGAGTTTTTTTATGCTATAATTTTTGTGATAAGGAGTTTTATTTATGAATATAATTAGTATTATGAATAATGATATTTATTTAGAAGAATATATTAAATTGTGTTCTTATGAATGGGGTTCTAAGCAAGAGTCTATTGATTATATAAATGATAAAAAAAATGCGATATTAAGTGGAGATAAAGTTATCAGTATTTTAGGTTTAATTGATGATGATATTTTAATTGGTTTTATTTCTTTATTTAAATATGATGGAGAAGAAAGAAGAGATCTTACTCCATGGTATGCCACTATGTTTGTTAAAGATGAATATAGAGGAAAAGGTTATTCTAAGATATTAAATAAAGCTATTTTAGATGAAGCATCTAAATTGGGATTTAGCAAGATTTATTTAAAAACGGATTTAGTAAATTATTATGAAAAATATGGAGCTAAATATATCGATAAATTATCTAATGGTGAAAGTTTATATTTTATTGATTTGAAGAAACAATAAAATATTTTATTGCTTATTTTTATAACAATGATATACTATTTTTAGGGAGGAGAAAGTATGAATAGTTTATTTAAGAAATTTAGTGTTTTATTTATTTTTATTATTGGTATTATGTTATTTGGTTTGACTAATGTTAATGCAAAAGATTCATATACAATGTATGTTGATGCCAATGGTGGTATTGAGGGGGAAAACTTCAAAAGTACAATAGTTTTAGCAGAAGAAGAAACTTTTGCTGTTAATGCATATAATGCAGATTTCTTATCAGCACCAGAAGGAAAAGCTTTTTCTACTATTGAAATGATTAATAAAGATGGAGAAATAGAAGGTTATGCTGATTCAGTATTATTATGGGGAGCAGATTTCTGTGATGGTATGACTCTTAAATTTTATTGGGGAGATGAAGTTACTGATATTGATATAACTTTAGAATATCCTGAAGTAGGTGTTACTACTGAAACTCCAGTTGATGATGGAGGTTATTATAGTTTTGATGAACAGACTAATAAACCTAATATAGCTGTTAATGCTGGATTTGATGTAGATGTTATGTCTTCATATTGGGTTAACAAAGATTCATATGAAGAAGAATACCAATATTATGGAGAGGCATTTGTTGGAACATTTGAAGCTGGTAATAAGTATTATGCGCTTTTAGAATTACATAATTGTAGCAACAAAGAATATGCATTTGCTGATGCTTCAAAATTAAATATCACTGTTAATGGTGAAAAAGCTTCTGTTTTTAATGTTAATAGTTATGGAAGCTCTGTTTCTATTACAGTCGAGGTTGAATTAGCAAGTGATGAATATGTTGTAAAAGAAGGTGCTAATCAAGATGTAAATAATACTGAGTACGCTACATTTAGAATTAATGCTGATTATAACTTATTTAAAAATGGTGGAAAAGTATTTGTTGATGATAATTTAGTAGATCCTGAAAATTATATTTCAGAAGAAGGTAGTACAATTATTACTTTATTAGCTTCTTATGTTAATACTTTATCAGTTGGACAACATACTTTAAAAGTTGAATTTACTGATTCTAAAGTTGCTACTACTACATTTACAATTTCAAAAAGTGAAGTTATTGATAAGACTTCAGCTATTGAAATTCCAAATACTAATTTAGATAAACCTGCAGCAGGTGATAACATTGGTTTATATGTTGTTATGTTCTTAACTTTATCTTTAGGTTTATCTGGAACAGTTATTTTTAAGAATAATTAATTATAAGACTCATTTGAGTCTTTTTTTATTTATGCTATAATCTTTTTAGGTGATTAATATATGAAGTTAAGCAAATTTGATAATAAGTGTATTAGACTAGAAGATATTTTTGGAGATGTATATGAAGGAGTTTGTTCTTATAATAATAGAGATTATAATATGCATGAATATGGTAAAGATGAGGAATGTCTTCAAATGTCTCATATAATTTTTTTTAAATCCTTAATAAAGAATGTTTCTAGTTTAGAAAATGTATCTGGTCCTTATGGCAATTTTTCATCTAAATATGGTAAACTTGAAGAAGTTGTTATTGATTCAGACTTGGATTTAGTAGATGAAGTATTTGACTCAGAAGAGGATATTAGTATAATTAGATTAATTTATTGTTTAGAAGATAAGATCGATTCTATAGAAGATAAGAATAAATTACTAAATTTAGTTAATAATCTAATTAAATATAACAAAAATACTGAGATATTAGACGAAGCTAATAAATTAAAAAAACTATTATTGTCCTAAAGCTATTTTAATAGCTTTTTTATTTTTTAATTTTTTTTATTTTGTATATTTTTTTTATATGTTTTATGGTAAAATTAATTTATATTAGATGATAGTAAGGAGGTGAATAAAATGAATGAAAGTAAAAGCTATAAAATTATTTCAATTATTGCTTTGTTACTAGGTATTGTAGGTGTTACATTAGGTTATGCAGCTTTCTCTAATACATTAACTATTACATCATCTGCTGTAGTTAGACCTGATCCATCTACATTTAATATAGATTTTTCATCAAGCAATTCTTCAGTTGTAGCTGATCCTATTACACCAACACTTAGTGCTAATGTAACTGGATTTACTGCTACTAATGCAACTATAGATAATACATCTGCTCCTACTATTACTAACTTAAGTGCTACTTTTACTGATCCTGGACAAAGTGCAACATATTCTTTCTATGCTTATAATGCTGGAAGATATATTGGATATTTAAATAGTATTGTATTCTCTGGTAGTAAAACTTGTACTGCTAGAACTGGTACTACTCAAAGCTTAGTTGATAGTGCTTGTAACGGTATTTCATTAAGTGTTAGAGTTGGTTCAGAAGCAGCAACTACTACTTCAATAGCAAGTATTTCAAGCCATTCATTAGGAATTAATGGCGCTGAACAAATAGAAGTTGTTATTAATTATGCATCAGGTAGTGGTGTTGCAGATGGTGACTTTGATGTTACATTCCCAGATATTGTATTAACATACGATTCTGTAGATTAAAATGATTTTTGAATATAGTTTAAGGTGCTTTTATAGCTCCTTAAACTATATTACATTATATAGGAGGAGAATCATGAAAAAAGGATACAAGAGGTTAATATTTTTTGCTTTTTTATTAATTCTTATTTTATTAATTAATTCTTTTGTGTTTAATTTTTTATCTTCCTATAAAATGATTTTATTTTTACTATTTCTTCTTTTGATATTTCATATATTTTTTGTAATTGAAAAAGATAATCATAGATACTTAAATGATGTTATATTTGAGGTTTTTATTTATTCAATTTCATTTTTTTTACTATTTTATATATTAGGATTTATTGTTGGATATGTTAAAACTCAAAATTACTATACTTTATATGGTTTTACTCAGTTTATTATTCCTACAATTTTATATTGTATATTAAGAGAGTTTTTTCGCTACAATATGTTATGCAAAGCTGATGGAAGTAAGATTTCTACTGCTTTTGTAATAGTATTGTTTATATTATTTGATATGACAAATAGTATATATTATGCTTCATTAAAATCTGGATATGAAGTATTAAGATTTGTTGCTTTAACAATATTGCCTACAATATCAAGAAACTTAGCTTATACTTATATATCTAAGAAGATGGGTTATAAACCGATTATCATGTTTGACTTAATATTTTCTTTGTATCCATATTTAATTCCTTTATTACCTAATCCTAATGAGTATTTAGTATCAATAATTAATTTATTAGTACCTATAATATTCGCTTTTAGAATCTTGAAATTCTTTGATAGAAAAGAAGATCATTATCTTCCAAGTAATTATTATAAAAGGAAGATAAAGGGAGCTATTATTCCTACTATTATTGTTTTAACTTTAATTTATTTTTATAGTGGATATTTTAGATTTTATGTTATTGCAATAGGTAGTGGAAGCATGGAACCTGAAATAAAAAAAGGCGATGTTGTTATTGTTGATAGAGGGTGTAATAAAGACTCTTTAAAAGAAGGACAAGTTATTGCTTATAAAAAAGATGATGTTATAGTTGTACATAGAATAGTCAAAAAAATGAAGTTAAATAATTCGTATGTTTACTATACTAAAGGTGATACTAATGATAATATTGATGATTTCTTAATCCAAAAAGATAATATTGTGGGAAAAGTAAATCATAAAATTGGTTTTATTGGTTATCCCACAGTATGGTTAAGTGAAAGATAAGGAGGAGTAATATGGCTAGTAATAAAAAATCTAAAGTTGTATTACAAAGACAATTAAGATATAAGTTTCATCGTAGAATAAGAACTAGATTAATTCTAGATACTATATTTTTGATTTTATTAATTTGTGGATTATTCTATACATTTAATAGATCTTTTTCTATAACTAAAAGTAAGGTAATTACTTACAAAGAGGTTAGTAATGTAGATTATAAAGTTTATTTAAAAGATAATAATTTTTATGAATCTTCTTATCTTGATAAAGATATGGCTTATGTTGCTAGTTTAATTGATAAAATTAAGATTAAATATAATTATAATTTTGTTGCTACTGAAAATAGTGATTTGGATATTAATTATAAAGTTATAGCAAAACTAGTTATAGCTAGTCAAAATAACTCTAAGATATTCTTTGAAAAAGATTATAATTTGACTAAAGATATCATTGATGAGATGGTTAATAAAAAAGAATACATTATTGATAGAGATGTTATTATAGACTACCAATATTATAATAATTTAGCTAATGAATTTAAGTCTAATTATGCAGTTAATACAACTAGTCGTTTAGATGTTTATTTAGAAATTAATGAGAAGAATAAGGATTCTAATTCTTATGAGTTTAATAATAAGAATAATGTTATTTTATCTATTCCTCTTTCTGAACAAGAGATTAGTATATCTTTAGATAATACAAATATTAATAATTCTAAGAATATTAAATTAGATAAGAAATTTGTTGTTAATGATATCAGTTTTATTGTATTTAGTGTAATTATCTTTATTTTGATGTTATATGTACTTGTTTCTTTATTAAAGATGATTTACTTAATTACTAAAAAGAATTTAAGTGCTTATGACAAATTTGTTAGAAGATTATTAATGGGATATGATCGTATTATTATTAATGTTAAATCTGTTCCAGATTTAAGTGATTATAATTTAATAGAAGTTGAAAACTTCCAAGAATTAGTTGATGTTAGAGATAATACTAAGGAACCTATTAATTATCACGTTATTAAAGAACATGCTAAATGTGAATTCTTTGTTATTAACGATAATAATTTATATAGATATGAAGTAGATGCTCAATCTTTTAATAAGGATGAAAGTAATGGTTAAAACAGGTGATGAGAAGAAAAAAATAGATTTTTATGTAAGATGTGTTTCATTATTCATTATATTTAGTATTTTCTTTCTTACTTTAGCTTATGCTTCATCTTCTACTACTGGTAGGATGGAAAATATTATGGCATCTGTTAAACCTATAGGAGATGCTAGAATTACTGGTATATTAGCTTCTTCTACTACTAATGGTGGTATTAGCAGTGCTGAAGATTATAATGTTAGTAATATATATGGGACACTTTCTTTACCAAACAGTGATTCAACAGTTACATATAAGATATCTGTAACTGTCTTTTTGGCGTCTGAGATGAAAATAACTTCTATTACAGGATTAGATTCACATCTAGAATATGAATTAACTGATTATTCAATTGGATATCCTTTATGTGATGCTAATAATCAATGTAATTATGGAGCTACTTCTGAGTTTTATTTAACTATAAAGTATAAACAAGGTGAATATGATGGTGTTAATACTACTTTTCCATATAATTTGGTATTTACTTTTGATGAAGTTAATTATAAGGCTAGAGTAGGTAATGATTATTATGATACTTTACAACAAGCTGTTGATGCTGTTCCTGTTAATACTAGAACTACTGTTACTTTAATTAAGAATTCTAGTGAGCTTGTTACAATACCTGCTGATAAAAACATTGTTTTTGATTTACAAAATAATTTTTTAAGTAATGATGGCGTTAAAAACGTTGTTGTTAATTATGGAACTTTAGAAATTAATAATGGAACTATTACTTCTGATACTTCTCAAGGTGCTATTAATAATGAATCTACTGGTCATTTATTAGTTAGTGGTGGAAGAATTATTGCTACTGGTACTAGACAAGCAATCTATAATAATGGTGGAACTCTTGAGATAACTGGATCAGCTTATTTGAGTGCTACTACTAATCAAAGAGGTACTGTTCAGAACTTAGCTTCTGGTAATGTACTTATTACTGGAGGTACCATTGTTTCTACTCGTTATAGTGCTGTTGTAAATATTAATAATTTAACGATAGGAGTAAAAGATGGTACGCCTGATCCTGATTCTCCAATTATTCAAGGTTATATAAATGGTGTTAATACTACTACTGGGTTTAATTTTTATGATGGAATTATTAAGGGTAAAACTGCTTCCGTTAATGATGAAACATTAATTTCTGATATTGAAACTTCTTGTGATTTGTTACATCAAACTGAGTCAATAGGTGGTTATTCTTATAATACTTTAAGTTTAGCTGAAGTTGTTAAAGTGTATTTTTATCCAAATGGTGGTACTGTTGGAGAAGGTTATAGAGAATTGAGAAAAGGTACTGCTGTTGGAAATCTTCCTACTCCTGTATATACAGATTATGAATTTGATGGATGGTTTACTGATCCTGTTAATGGTACTGAAGTTACTTCTAGTTCTATTATTAATGCTGATACTGATTTATATGCTCATTGGACTCATATATCTCAAATAATTGTAGCTGAAATGAATGGTACATCTTATCATACTTTACAATTAGCTATTGCTGATGTTCCTAAAAATAATACTTTAACTACTATTACTTTACTTAGAAATACTAGTGAAGCTTTAACTATAGCTGCTAATCAAAATATTGTGTTTGATTTACGAAACTATACCATTAGTAATAGTGGTAATAGTCCTGTTATAGCTAATAGTGGTACTCTTACTATTACTAATGGAAGAATTACTTCAAATACTAGACAAGGAGCAATTAATAATGTTGCTGGTGCTGTTTTATATGTTAGTGGAGGTTCAATAGAAGCTACTGGTATAAGACAAGCTATATATAATAATGGTGGTACTTTATATATATCTGGTACAGCATATCTTTCTTCAACTACTTCAGAAAGAGCTACTGTACAAAACCTTTCATCTGGACATGTTTATATTACTGGTGGAACTATTGTTTCTACAGGATTTAATGCTATTGAAAATACTGCTACTATGACTATTGGTAGTAAAGATGGTAATATTAATTCTAGTTCTCCGATAATACAAGGTTATAATTATGGAGTTAACAATACTAGTGTACTTAATTTCTATGATGGAACTATTAAAGGTATTACTGATTCTATTAATGGAGTAGTAGATGATTTGGAACAAAATGCTACTAGAATATATGGTACTGAAACTATTAACGGTAATACATATCAAACTGTTCATTTACAATAAAACAGTCTTATGACTGTTTTTTATTATTATGTGATATAATTTTCTTAGGTGATTATATGGATTATATTATAGAAAGAATGGATTCTAATAATGTATATGATTTTGCTAAAGTTAGTGCTCAATCTTGGAAGGAATCATATAATGGAATTGTTAATGATGACTTTTTAGAACTTATCAATACTGAGTCTGAAATTAATAAAAAAGTAGATAAGTTAAATAGTGTTATGAATGATGGTTCTAGAAGATTTTTATTAAAGTGCGATAATAAATATGTTGGAATTCTTAGAGTTAGAATTACTAAATATGATAATTATAAAGATTATGGTGAATTAGGTGCTTTATATTTATTAAATAGTGTTAAAGGTTATGGATTTGGTAAAGTACTATTTAATAAAGCTATAGAAGAATTAAAAGATATGGGATATAGTAAAATGATAATAGGATGTCTTTCAACTAATCCAACTAATTCGTTTTATATACATATGGGATCTACTTTTGTTGGTACTAATCCAATTACTTTACCTAATGGTCAATTATTAGAAGAAAATCTATATACTTATGATTTTAAATAGGAAGGAATTAATATGATAGAGGTTAAAAATGTAACTAAAAAATATGGTAATAAGAAAGCAATAGATAATATATCTTTTGATGTAAAAGATGGAGATATATTTGCTTTTATTGGACATAATGGAGCAGGTAAGACGACTCTTATTAAGTCTATTGTTGGTATTCATGATTTTGATGAAGGTGATATCTTAATAGATGGAATGTCTATTAAAGATAAACCAGTAGAGTGTAAAAAGCTTATGGCTTATGTGCCTGATAATCCGGAGACATATGAACATATGAAAGCTATTGATTATATTAATTTTATCTGTGATATGTATGAAATTGATACTGAAACTAGAAAAAATAAAATAAAAAAATATGCAAAAATGTTTGAGATGGAAGATAAGTTAAATGATACTATTGATAGTTATTCTCATGGTATGAAACAAAAGATAGTATTAATATCTGCTTTAGCACATGATCCTAAATATTTAATTATGGATGAACCTTTTGTTGGATTAGATCCTAAAGCTGTATTTGATATAAAAGAGATATTAAATGAAATGGTAAAAGAAGGTAAAGTAGTATTTTATTCAACTCATATACTTGATGTTGCCGAAAAACTATGTTCTAGAGTAGCTATTATTAAAAATGGTAAAGTTATTAAAAGTGGTAATATGAAAGATATTAAAGGAGATAAATCTTTAGAAAAAGTATTTATGGAGTTAGAGGATAAATAATGAAAAAGGTAGTTTCACTTATTAAAGCTGTTATGTCCAGTGACATGAACATTTTTAAGATTAAGTCTAAGAATGGTAAAAAGAATAAAGGTTTAGTATTACTTGTTTCTTTTTGTTTCATGTTTGCAATCTGGTCATATGCTAATATGTTATTAGAAGGATTAGCTCCATTACATTTACAATATATTGCTTTATCTTTATTTATGTTTTTAATATCACTTTTAACTGTTATTCAAGGTATATATAAATCTGGATCTTTATTATTTAATTGTAAGGATGATCAATTATTGTTATCATTACCTATTAAAAGATCTACTGTTGTATTTGTTAGAATATTTAAGTTTTACGTTTTTGAATTATTATTTGATACATTATTTATGATTCCATTAGTAATTGCATATCTTAGATGGGCAGATTCTTTTAATTATTTATTCTTTATATCTAGTATATTAATGTTATTATTTATGCCTATTATTCCAATTATTATATCTTGTATTATTGGCGTAATATCTTCTAGTATTACTTCTAGATTTAAACATAAAAATCTTGCTAGTATTATTATTTCTATTATATTTTTGTTAGGAGTTTTCTATTATTCATACAGTCTAGATAATATTTTAGAAAACATATTTAAACATGCAAATAGTATTAATGAGATTATTACTAAAATTTATTATCCTTCTGGAGTATATGCTAATCTTGTTACTAATTTTAATATTAAAGATTTATTATTATATATAATTATTAATATAGTAATTACTGTTGCTTTTATATTTATATTAAATAAAATATACTTTAAAATAAATTCAAGACTAAAGAAGGTCATTACTTCTAATAAAACTAATATAGGTAGTTTAAAAATAAAAACTAAATCAGTTATTAAATCTTTAATATCTAAAGAGGTAAAAACATTTTTTAACATTCCTGTATTTATTATTAATGCTGGATTTGGTTTAGTTTTATATATAATTGCAGTTTTATATATTTGTATTAAGTTTGATAGTATGATTCCTATACTTACTGATAAGAATACTCTAAATATTTCTTTAAAATTGATTAATTCTAATCTTTCTATTATCATTTTTGGATTACTATCAGCTACTGCATATATGACCTCTATTACTAATTCTTTAATTAGTTTAGAAGGTAGAAATATAAATATTTTAAAGAGTTTACCTATAAGTACTAAAACTATTTTATTATCTAAAATTTTATCCGGTTTAGCACTTACTACTCCAGTGTTTGTAATAGGGAATATTATTTTATTTATAAGATTTAATATAAGTTTTATAGACATGATCTTATTATTATCTTTATATATCTTAATACCTTTAGTTTCTCATTTTGTTGGACTAATTATTAATTTAAAATTTCCTAAATTAGATTTTGATAATCCTACTGAAGTAGTAAAACAAAGTATGAGTTCTTTTATAGCAGTAATGATTGGAATGATATTATTTGTTGTATCTATTGTTTTAATTAGTAAAATAATTGGTAAGTATAATGCTACATTAATATTGTTTATTTCTTTTATTATTTATTTAGTAATTGATTACTGTTTATACTTATATTTAACTAAAATAAGTGTTAAAGAGTTTAATAAATTAACTGTTTAGAGGTATTTTATGAATAAAAGAATATTATTAGATTATATTGAGAGAAATAATATTAATGTTGACTCTTCAACAAATGGAATTATGATTAGTAAAAATAATAGTGAAGTTTTAATAAAAGGGAGTAAAGCTGATTTAATTGAATTAGCTGATTACATTATTGGTGTTGCTTTGTCTGATAATGAAAAAGATCATATTCATTTAGATAATTTGACTTTAATAAGTAATGATTCTATTGTTAATGAATTAATAATAGAAAAAGAATAAAATATGATATAATTATTGTAGTGGAGGTATTATATGGGAAAGAAAAAATGTAATTGCTCAAAAGATTGTACTTGTGGATGTCAAGAAGGTAAAGAATGTACTTGTACAGATGAAAAATGTACTTGCAAAGAAGAAAAGAAAGATTGCGGATGTAAAAGTGAAAAATCTTCTTGCGGATGTAAAAAATAATAGGATTTTTATCCTATTTTTTAATAAGGAGGAAATATGAAAGAGGTTCAAGAATTTTTAAAAAAATGTGGAGTTTATTATTTAGCTACTTTAGATGGTGAACAACCTAGAGTAAGACCTTTTGGGACTGCTGAAATATTTGAAGATCATCTATATATTCAAACTGGTAAAAAGAAAGATGTTTTTAAACAAATTGAAAAGAATAATAATGTTGAACTTTGTGGTTTTGTAGATGGTAAATGGATAAGAGTATCTGGTAAATTATTAGTTGATGATAGAGTAGAAGCTAAAAAAGATATGTTAGATAAAAATCCTGAATTAAGAGGAATGTATAATGAAAATGATGATAATACTGTAGTATTATACTTTGAATCAGGAGTTGCTACTATTTATTCATTTACTGAAGCTCCTAAAGTTATAAATTTTTAGAGACTATTGTCTCTTTTTTTTATATAATATAGTTGGTGTTGTTTATGAGAAGAAATAAATTTGATTCTATAAAAGGAATATTAATAATACTTACAGTATTTGCTCACTTTTTATATACTTATGATTATGTAATAATTGATAAATATAATACTATTCTTAGTTTTATTTATCTATTTCATATGCCGTTATTCTTTTTAATATCTGGACATTTTTCTAAGAAAACTAATAAAAATAATATTATTAAAATATTTTTATTCTTTATATTTATGAATCTATCATTTACTTTATATGATTATTTTATTTATGGTTCATTAAATATAATAGATGTTAAATATTCTAGTTGGTATTTATTATTACTTTTCTTATATAGATTTGTTTTAACTAATAAATATGTGTCTAAATATTTAAGCAATAAGAAGTCATTAATACTAACTTTTGTTTTAGCTATATTTAGTGGATTTATATTTAATCATCTAATAAT
>JAFWRK010000070.1 GCA_017519965.1 Bacilli bacterium | reverse complement strand
TATCGATAGTAGCTGGAGATGTAGGTTCAATACTATAACTTAATTGCTTAATATTTTCAAAATGAATATCCCATTCATTAGATTTTAAAAAGTTATTACCAGAATTACCTAAAGTTCTAGTAAGATAAGCGAATCCTATTGTCATAAATAAAAATAAAGCTAAATAAATTGTCTTATTACGTCGAATAATTCTCTTCATAGCAAAGTCCTCCTATCATATCAATTATAATATAATATAAAAAAAATAGAAAGCATTACGCTTTCTATTTTTAATAATTAATCTAAATAAAATAATCTATAAGGAGTAGCTTCATTACCATCTCCACCAACAACAATTAACTTATCATTTACAGATACAACCGGTCTATTATAAGCACTACCATAAACAAACGAGTAAATAGAAGTGCTACTAGAATGTTGTAAAATATTAAAATAATAATTCTCTTGATTATACTGTTTTAAGTAAGGGGTCATAGACCAAAACCTTGAACTACCAGTATAAATATATGAATAATTATCATAAGTTCCACCAGCAAGTTGCATCTCGTCTCCAGTCATTAAACCAATAGGATAATCCAAATAACCATTACCAGTATCAGATTCATTAACCGTATAAGCATACTTTTTCTCACAAGTTAAAGTATAATTTTGATTATTCATTCGATTACAATAATTAAATCGAGTATTTAAATTAATTGCTCCACCATTTGGATTAAAATTATTAGATATAATTTTTGTATCATTACAATATGGAGTATCCTCAATGTATTTTTCATAAGAAATAAGATTATTCACATACCATGTATCAATGTAATTCTTACTCCTAGAATTATTAACTGGTGCATATAAATCATCCATTGCTTCCTCTAAATTATGTCCATTTTTTAAAGTAATATAATACATAAAGGAATCATCTGCTTCATAAATATAACCTAATTCTTCACATGTTGTTCCCAAATTTAAACAAAAATAATGTTTATTATGAAGTTGTGACCTATTACTCCAATTAGAAATCCTTAAAGTATCACCGGTTAATGTATACATACCATTTTCATATTCATAACTACCAGCATAAGTATAAGAATAACTAGCATTTACTCCAGATGCGATAGTCATTGTAGAAGTTCCAACATAAATTATTGAACTATAAGCAGCACTACTAAGTAAATATTTTCCAACTAAACCTTGATAATTAAGATCCCAATTAGAACTAGAAAAATATGATGGCGAAACAATATAATACCTACCATTACCATCCTTAGCAATAGTATCACCATAATAATAAGTTACAGTAGTTCTAGGATTATAAGCATAAAGAGTATTATTATCTATGCTTCTAACTTGATAATATGCTGTACCAGTAGTACTAGAACTTGTACTAAAAAAAGTATATTTATATTCATCTAATATAGATGAGCTACTAGAAGCATCTAGTAAAACTGGATTAACTAATGAAAAGATTCCATTAGATTTATTTACACTTTTAGCAAAATAATAACTTTCAGTTTCAAAAGATCTACCTATATAACCTGAATATGAATCAGCAACAAGAACTCTAGGATTAAGAGTAGAATCACCATACATATATCCATGAGACTCTAAGTTTATATTAAAATAATTATAATAGTCATAATCGAAACCAGCGTTAAAACCAATACATTGATTATTAGAAGGAGTGCCATTATAAAGAAGTTTTACTCCACCGGTACTTGTTGTTCTAATTATTCTCCAACAAAATCCCCCAAATATTACATTATTATCAATAATACCCTCTATATTTCTACTATAGTAATAAACTGGAAAATTATCATTTTTTGTACTAGTAAACCTAAATATTCCTAAACCACCTACTCTAGCCCCACCTTGAGTAGCATCAATAGAACCAGCTTGTTTCCAATTAAAAGCTAC
>JAFWRK010000069.1 GCA_017519965.1 Bacilli bacterium | reverse complement strand
ACTTCTTTCCGTCGATGGTCTATTACTATTACTATTATTGTTATTACTACCATTATTATTACTATTATTATTCTTACCAGTTTTTCCATTATTACCAGTATTAGAATTATTATTAGTATTACCAGAGCTATTATCTACAGCATTATTATTATCATTAGTAGATTCATCATCAACTATATTATTAGAATCTGAATCAGTATTTTTACTATCATCTATTGTAGTACTAGGAATACCATTATTACCATCATTAATAATAACAGTGCTTGTACTATACCTATTAGAATCAATATTAAATGATAAAGCTAAAAGTAATATAACAAAGGAGAAAGCTACTAAAACTTTTCCAAGTCTCATCTTAAATTTATGCATATAAAAAGCTCCTCCTTACTATATTCATTATAGCAAACAAGAGCTTAAAAATCTATATAAAATAAATTATTGTAGCAAGCAATATCAAGAAAATAACAAATACAATTATAACTACATAAAAGTCGATTTTACCAGTGTTTGATAGTGTTAATGTCTTAGGCTTATTATGCTTTTTTGAATTTGAAACAATATCATTTACAACGCTAACATCTTGAAATGTTAAACCATCTATCGACATTTGATCATTATTATCAGTAATTAAACGATAAGTAACTAAATTATCAGAATCAGTATCAGATATATTTTCATGTACAACATTATTATATTTACTAAATTCTTCAATCAACGGAGTAAAAAAATTAAAAAACTTATTCTCAATATTAATATTTTCTCTACGTAATACTTTTTTATCACCATTTTGATTATATGAAGAAATTGTACTATTAATTCTATCTTCTTTAATCAAAAAATCATAAATAATATAAGTATCTTTATTAGATAATTTAGATATTTCAATTATATCATCTATGTATTTTTTTATATCATCTTGATTAGTCATATAACACCTCTATTAAGCTGCCTTTACTAATTCTTTATTTCTGTTCATCTCAGTTACTTTATCTATTAATTCTTGTGCTTCTTGTACTCTACCAGCTTTATATAGTTCATTAGCTTGTTCTAGCATTTGTTCCATATCAACTTCTGTTTCTTGGATAGAACCATCACTTACTTGCTCATCATCAGTAATTATGTCACCAAACATATTACCTAATACATAATTGTTATTAGCAACTAAATCAGTAGTTAAATAACCTCTATCAAAGAATTTCTTTTCTTGTCTTTCAAAAGAATTATATAATCTATCAAATTGTGTTTCATTAACTACAATTGCTTTAGGTTGTCCTAAATCAGTCTTAAGAAGTCTTAAAGGAATTCTATTAGAAGAAACTACTTCAGTAGTTTCCTGATTAGTATTCTCACCTACAGGAACTTCTTCCATAACAGGTTGCTCTTCTGTATTATTATCTTCTGAAGGAATCTCTTCCATAACAGGTTCATCTATAAATCCTTCCTCTAAAGGAACTTCTTCATTAACATTTTCAACAACCAATTGAGGCTCTTCAACAGTTTCTCCATTATTTATTTCTTCAGATTGTTCTGGAACAGGTACTTCTTCTTGAGTAGTTTCATCAACAACTTCAGAAGTATTAGTATCCTCCTCCACAGATTCATCTGATTGTACTTCTTCAGCATTTTCTTCTATTGGAGCTTCCTCAACTACTTCTTCAGAAGGAGTATCTTCAACTACTGTCTGTTCTTCTTCAGGAATAGCTTCAACCTTAAAAGGTAATTCTATCTCTTCAGTACTTAAATCTTCTTGTTGAGAAGATTCTTCTTCCTTCATACTCTCTGGATCTATCTTTTGAGGCTCAACAACATTAGGTAAATCCATACCATCATTTTCTTCATTAACTATTTCTAAATCAGGTACATTACTTTCTTCTACTACTTTTTCTTCCTTAACCTTTTCTTCAGGAATAGTTACATTTTCTTCTGTTGGAGCTTCTTCAACAATCTTTTCTTCATTAATTTCTACAGCTTTTGGTTGTTCTTGAACTTCTTCAGTTTGAGCAATCTCCACTTCATTCTCATTAGATTGTTCTGGAACTTCAACATTTTCAACTACAACTGGTTGTTCTGAAACAACTTCATTATTATTAACTTCCTGTTGAGTATTTTCAACAGGTTCTCTTTCTATTTGTTCAATCCTACTACTTCTAATTACATTAGTAGAATTAATAATATCAGCTACTATTTGTTCATCTATTTCACTTAACTCTTTAACAAAAGAATCAAGAACTCTAATAGATTGTTTAATATGTCTAAAATTAACAATACTTTTATCTAAACTATCATTTTGTTTAGTCCACAATTCTAAAAGTCTTGCTTTTACACCCTCATCAGTTTCAGATGCAATTCTATTTTCAAGATTATTTAACATAATCTCTTCTCTTTCAATTACATCATAAAAAGTAGACTTTAAATTTTTTACTGCATTCTCATAGTATTTGTCTTCATATAAGTAACTATACTCAGTATCCATCTAAAGCACCACCTTACTTTGAAGCAGTATTTGCTATTCTTCTAAGAAGACGTTGTACTTCATTCCATTCAACATCATCTTCTATTTCAGAAACATTTAGAATATTATCGTTTTCAGTTAAACGAGAAATATAAATAATTCTATCTGATTCATTTTCATATACTTCATTTCTAGAATATACAACATAACGTCTAACACCATCATCACTAACTAAATACGTAATAAGATTAACAGTGTCTACATAACCATTAGGTGTAACTATTTCAATCATTAAAGTATCTTCCATAGCAAAAACTCCTCTATTCTAAGAATAATTATACTAAATTTATAAAGCAAAGTAAACAATAAAACAATAAAAAAAGATACATAAAGTATCTAAAAATTAAACATCAATAATTCAGGTTTTACCATTAATAAAATACCAATTATTAACATTATAATACCCCCAATTAAATGAGAATACTTATTATATTTAGTAGAAATACCAGTAACTTTCATAGTTGCCATTGCAATAAAGAATACTAATAAATCATCTATTAAAAAGAAAAATATATAAATAAGAGTATATATAAAACCAGCAAAACCAGTAATATTATTAACTGCTAATAATTGAGTAAAAACAAGAGGTAATCCAGCAGAACAAGCTAATTCAATCATATTAACAGAAATAGCTAAAACAACAACACCAGCTAAAGCTAGTAAGAAACTCTTTTCATGAGTGAACTTTTTTATTTCACTAAAAATCTTTTTTCTTTTATTATCATCAACTACTTCACATCCAGAACTATTACTAGTAACATAACTTTTTAAATTTATTAAGCCACCAATAATAGCTACTATAGCAATAATATTTCTAATTAAAATGGATGTCGATAATCTTACTACAATATTTAACCATGAGAACATTATAATCATATAAACTAAAGCACTTGTAACTAAAAAAGTAATACCTAACGCCCACATTCTCTTTTTATTCTTCATTCCAATTAACATACTAATTAGGAATAATAAAACCCACATAGCACAAGGATTAAATCCATCTATAAAGCCAATTATTACAGCTGCTGAAGAAATAGAAATAGCTTTTAAATTAACTTTTCCAATAATTGGAATATTAAGACTTAAAGATTCATTTGACTTTCTATCTTCTATGTCAAAATAGTCAACCAATTCATCTTTATTAAAAGTATCATTTTTAATTTTTTTAACTTGATCAACATATTTGTCAGATTTCTTATAATAATTAATAGCTCTATTAAATGTCTCATCGGATGATTCAGAATATCCAATAAAATAACTGTTTCCAATTATTGTTAAAGGTACACCACTCTTGTCTATTCCAAAAGAATCTTTTACTTTTTGCATAAACTCTTCATTAGAAGAATCATACCATACCTCATATCGTACAATCTTAACATCATCAAGTTTTTTTAAGTATTCTTCTTCTGCAGCACAATGAGGACATCCATCACCATGAAAGAAGTATATAGTAACATTATTTTCTTTAGCTAAAGTATCAAAAGGAAGAAGAAATACAAAAGATAGAAATAAAATAAAAATATGTTTAAAAAACTTATTCATCTAATAACTCCTTAACAACTTTTTCCATTTCAGAATAACTAAGTTCGCCAACTACACGTTTAACTTCCTTATCTTCTTTATAAAATATAAAAACTGGTAATATCTTTCCTACATCATACTTTTTTACTTCTTCTTCATCAACATCATAGTCTAATGTAATAGTTTCAATATTATAATTATTTAATATTTTATTCCAAACATTATTCATAATAAGACATCCACTACACCAAATAGCATTTATTTTTACTACTTTCATCTACTCACCTCTAATATTCAAATCATTAAGTAATTTACTAAAGACATTAACAAATTCATCAATTTCATCTTTAGTAGTTTTATAACTTAAACTAATTCTAATACTATGACGTGATTTTTCTTTATCACGAGTAACTGCATAAACAGCTTTAGAATATTCCCCAGTTGAACATGCAGTTTGAGTAGAAATGTAAATATCATGTTCTTCTAAAGCATGTTGCATAGTCTCAGGCTTAATATTTTTTAAACTAACATTTACCATATTAGGTAAGCAATAAGAATTACTATTAATATAAATATCTAAATCTTTAATTTTATCAATTAAATAATCATGTGCTTCTGTAACTTTTTTAACTTTTTCATCAAAATTATCATAAGCAAGTCTAAGTGCTTTAGCAACACTGGCAATTAAAGGAGTAGCCGGAGTACCACTTCTATATATAGTAGTAGATTTACCACCATGTATTAAAGGTTCTATAACAATAGACTCTTTCTTTATTAAACATCCTACACCTTTCATACCAAAAAATTTTTGAGCTGAAAAACTAGCTAAATCAATATTAGTAAAATCAATTTTTTGTTTACCAATACTTTGAGTTACATCACTATGAAAATAGCACTTAGGATATTTTTTAACTATACTAGCTATTTTATTAATATCTTGGAATACTCCAACTTCACTATTAACTGAAGCTATACTTACTAAAATAGTCTCATCATTTAATAATCTTTCTAAATCTTCTAAATCAACTAAACCATTCTCATCTAATTTCACAAAATCAACAGTAAATCCTAAATTACTTAAATAAGACATAGGAGCAATAACAGAAGAATGTTCTAACTCTGTAGTAATAATATGTTTACCTCTATTTTGATATTTTAAAGCTATACCCTTAATAGCAGTATTATTTGCTTCACTAGCCCCACTAGTATAAATAATCTCCTCTGGCTTAACACCCAAAATACTAGCAATTTGTTTAGTAGAAGCATCTATCAAATTTTTAGATTCAACACCTAACTTATGTAAAGAATTAGGATTACCAATAAAATCTCTACATACTTTTGCATAAGTATCTATTACTTCACTATCTACTGGTGTAGTAGCACTATAATCTAAATAAATCATTTAACCATCTCACTTCTTCTAAAGTATAACAAAAAATAAACATATATAAAAGTTACTTCACAATAATTTCACAAAAAAAGAGAATAAACATTCTCTTATTTATTTGTATTAGCATAATAATCTCTCTCAGATATACTATCAGATATCTCTAATAAGTCATCTGGAGAATCATATTCATCTATTTTTTCTTCTATTAGATAAATTACCTCTTTTAAATTATTACAAGAAGAATAATTAATATCATAATCTTTTAAAACAGCCATCTCTTTATTAGATAATAATAATCCATTAACATTATTAAGTTGATTAGAAGTAAAATCTAATCCACTATCAATAGTTTTTATATAATCATCGAAGTTCATATTATCCACAAGAATATCCATTATTTTTCATATAAGTGATTAATTCACCTTGAGAATATGAATCAGTAACTTTTAAAGTAACAACATCACTACTCTTTGTATTAGAATTAATCTTTATAGTTAATCCATCTGTAGAATCAAAATCTATATTATTAAGAATGACTGTTTCATTCTTATCAACTGCTACATTAACAATAATGCGATCAGCTAACTTAGACACTTTAACTTTATTTTTTCCTAGATAAGCATATGATTTTTTAATAGTATATTCAATATAATCTAAATACTTATCGTCATTTAAATATTTACTAGGTAATACAATTGTCTTAGTTAAATTAAGACTAGTTATCTTTCTTCCATCTAATGATGTTTCTAAAGATTCAGAAACAACAATTCCTAAATCATTAACAGTTCTTTTCTTACAATTAACAACAGACTGTTCTATATTAGCAAATAAATAAATTACAATTAGTAAGATAATTATTACAATTATAAAAGGAAATATCTTACTTTTATTATTTGACATAGAAACTCACCTCTACTTCTAGATTATACCATATTGTAATAATAAAAACAAATTACAAGAAAAAAGGAATCAAATGATTCCTTTTTATTATTTAATTTCTACTACAGTTTTATTTTCTACTACTTCCTTCTTAGGAACAACGATTGATAAAGTTCCATCAGCAAATGATGCATCTATCTTTTCTTGATCTAAATCTCCCAAAGTAAATGTTCTCTCGTATGAACCGAAACTTCTCTCACGTCTTATATAGTTTTTACTCTCATCTTCCTCATTAACTTCTGATTTTTTCTCTGCTTTGATAGTTAAATATCCATCTTTTGCTTCAACAGAAATGTCTTCTTTTTTAAATCCAGGTAAATCCATTTCAATATGATAATTACCTTCTTTTTCATAAATATCGCACTTCATGTTATTCTCCATTCTAGTTGGCATAAAGTCAAATAAACTATCATCAAAATATCTTTTTGGAAACAATTCCATAACTTTCATCTACCTTTCTTACGTACATTTTCTATGTACAATTATGTTATACCACTATAATTAGCACTTGTCAATATTAAGTGCTAATTTTTATAAAAATAAAAAAGCTTTATAAAAGCTTTCTTAATTTATTGTATTCACAAAAACTACGATTTATACGATATTCTATATCATCGTTTAAAATATAATAATTAGATTTTTTAATTGAAGATTTAATCTTAATTGAATTATCTAATACTTCATCTATATTTAATATTTTAATAGTATTCTTATTTAAAAAACTAATTACAAAATTATAAATAGAAATACTTAATAAAACTATATAAAATATTAAGATAAATAAATAATAATTAGAACTAAATAAAAGTAAAAATGTAATTAAAAGTACTAAGATAATAATACCTTTAAACCATAAATATTCTTTATATTTTAGTAAGAATAAATCATTCTTATATTGTATAAAAATATCTCGTACATAAATATCTTCATTAAAGATAACATTAATAATTAGTAATAAAACACTTATAAAATAATAATTTAATAAACTAGTTATTATACCTATTATTGTAATTACTAAGAGAAACAAACTTCTTACATTAGTTTTATTATAATAATAATTAATCATCAAATCCACGCCATTTCCAATTTTTAATGTATGGTAAGTCTTCTCCCATTTCACTTATAAAAGCATTATGTTGTTTTAACATATCATGACACCATGTAATTAAAGGAACTGCACTTCTTTTATATCTAGATATTTCATTTAAAGCTGCCTCTACAAGATGGAATCTATCTATTTCGTTTTGTACCCTAATATCAAATGTCGTAGTTATTGTTCCTTCTTCTTTATATCCATGAACATGTAAATTACGATTAGTACGTTTATACATTAATTGATGGATTAAAGATGGATATCCATGGAAATTAAATATTATAGGTTTATCCCTAGTGAATATTTTATCAAAATCTTCATCACTCATACCATGTGGATGAGTTTCTGGAGATTGCAATTTCATTAAATCAACTATATTTACAACTCTTATTTTAATATCTTTAATACTACTTCTTAAAATATCTACTGCTGCTAAAACTTCTAAAGTAGGAGTTTCTCCACAACATGCCATAACAACATCTGGATTTCCACCATCATTAGATGCAAATTCCCATATACCTAATCCTGCTGTACAATGTTTCTTTGCCTGTTGCATAGTTAACCATTGAGGTCTAGGATGTTTAGAAGCAACAATAACATTAACATAATTTTTTGATTTAATACAATGTTCAAAGCATGATAATAAACAATTAGTATCAGGAGGTAAATACATTCTAACTACATCTGCTTTTTTAGTAACTAAATGATTTAAAAAGCCTGGATCTTGATGAGTATATCCATTGTGATCTTGCTGAAATACATGTGAAACTAATAAGAAGTTTAAAGAAGCTATAGGAGCTCTCCACTTAATTTGATTGCATACTTTTAACCACTTAGCATGTTGACTAGCCATAGAATCAATAATTCTAACAAAAGCTTCATAACTATGAATAAATCCATGTCTACCAGTTAAAATATACCCTTCTAACATTCCTTCACATAGATGTTCTGACAAATAAGAATCCATTACTCTACCATCATTAGATAGAAATTCATCATTTTTTAACATTTTATAATTCCATGTTCTCTTTTCATATTCAAAAACATGATTAAATCTATTTGATAAAGCTTCATCAGGTCCAAAAATTCTAAAATTCTTATTATCTTTATTAAGTATAAATAAATCTCTAATATAATTACCTAATTCCATAGTATCTTGTGCAACTATCGCACCTGGAAATGGTACTTTCAAACAATATTCTTCCCATTTAGGAGTAACTATTTCTTTTAATAATAATCCACCATTAGCATAGCTACTCATACCCATACATTTACTTAATTGTGGATTCATATCACGAAGTTCTTTTATTAATCTACCATTATTATCAAACAACTCTTCTGGCTTATAACTTCTTAACCATTTTTCTATTAAAGAAATATTCTTTGGATTATCTCTAGTAAAAGGAATAGGTACTTGATGAGATCTAAAACTACCTTCTATTTTATTATTTCCATATTCCTTAGGTCCAGTCCAACCTTTAGGAGTAGTCAATACAATCATTGGATAATTACCAGTACCTTTAGATTTTATTTTATTAATATCTTTAATAACCGAATCCATTACTCTAGCCATTTCTTCATTAACTTTATCAATATCACTGCCAGATACAAAGTAAGGCTTCCAACCATATCCATAGAAGAAATCTTCTAATTCATCATTACTCATTCTACCAAATATTGTTGGATTAGATATTTTATATCCATTACGATGAAGTATAGGTAAAACTACTCCATCATTTTTCTTATTAAGAAATTTATTAATATGCCAACTTGTAGCCAATGGACCAGTTTCTGCCTCACCATCTCCAACAACACAAGCAGCTATTAAATCTTTATTATCAAGTACAGCACCAGCTGCATGAGCTAAACTGTAGCCTAATTCTCCTCCTTCATGAATAGATCCAGGAGTTTCAGGAGCAACATGGGAAGATACACCACCAGGAAAGCTAAATTGCTTGCAAAGTTTCTTTAAACCTTCCTCATCTTCAGTTATATCAGGATAAAATCTAGAATATACACCTTCCAAATAATTATTTGCAATCATAGCCTGTCCACCATGACCAGGGCCAGAAATATATATCATTTTTAAATTATCTTTTTTTATAACTCTATTTAAATGCATATATATTAGATTTTGTCCAGGAGTAGTACCAAAATGTCCAACTACATTAGGTTTAATATCAGTAACTTCTAAAGGTCTTTTAAGTAGTGGATTATCAAGTAAATATAACTGAGCAACAGATAAATAGTTTAATGCTCTAAAATAAGCATTCATTCTTTTTAATTCTTTTCTAGATAGTGTCATAACACACCCTCCTATCATATAAAATTATAAAATAATTATAAAAAAAAAGAAAGATTAATCTTTCTTATTGTATCTTTGAAACAGTATCTTCATTTAAAATACTATAATAATCATCTACAATTGTCTTACCTAAAAATTGAATTCCTTTATTGTAGTATTTAAAATAATAAACTTCATAATTATTATCTAAATCACTATCAAAAATATCATTATTAATAACTAATACAATATATTGTGAATCTTCATCATAAATACAAACACTCTTTTTATTAGATAATTCTTCATAATATTTATCTAAATTATCATCAAATCTTTTTATTATTACTCTACCAATAGAAGCATTAGAATTCATATAATATAGATTAACATTCTCTTCTAAAAGATCATTTTTAAAATTACTAAATTCTTTATCTAAAGCAAATAAAATATCAATATCACTACTAACTTCAAAAGTTTTATAAGCTTTAATAGAAAATTCACTATTAATCTTTTTTTCCATCCATTTAGTTGATATAGATTTATATTTAATTAAACCCTTATTAATAAAATCATTTTCAAAATTATTAAATTCATCTTTTTCAACTACTTCTTTTCCAATAACATATTCACCATTTACAAAAGAAGCCATATTTATCTTCTTTAAACTATTCTTAGAAAATTTTAGTCTTCTATAATAAATTGAATCATCAACTTTATCATAAATAATACCTATATTATTAATATAATCTATATCATTTAAACTAACATTATATCCATAAATAATATTAGAATCTATATCTAATAGTAAATAATATCCATAGTAAGAATCTGTTAAAGCTACCAATTCATTTTCAGTATCTCCATCAATATCAACAAATGAATATTGATTTATTTTTACATTTACATCTTCAATATTTAAAGAATTAATAGTAATTTCTTTACCATCATTATCTATAAATTCCTTTTCTCCTCTTAGTACTTGCATTAATATTTCTTCACTAGCCATCTTTACTACTTGTGAACCATCATCAGGTACTTCTACTCTCTCAATTTTTATAGTTTTAATTCCTACAACAATAAAAGCTATAAAAAATATAATTGCACTAATTATAATTAACTTCTTTTTCACGAGATTCACCTCATAAGAAGATTATAACATAATTAAACAAAAAAAGACTAATTTTAGTCTTTTTACTATTTAGATAAACAATCACATATTAAATTAGATATCTCTGTTGGATTATCTATTGGTAATCCAGCAATAATTCTAGCTTCACTATAAAGAATCTTAGTATATTTAACAAATTCATCTTTATCATTCTTATATAAATCTTTTATCTTTTCTGCAATAGGATGTTTAGCATTAATCTCTAGTATTGTTTCTGCTTTTATTCCCAAATCATTAGGCATAGCATCAAATACTTTTTGCATCTCAATTGAAACATCACCTTTTGATGTTAAACATACTGGATGTTTCTTTAGTTTATTAGTGAATTTAACTTCACTAACTTCTTTTATTTCATTTGCCATATCTTTTAATAAATCTGAATATGACTCATTATTCTTTTTAGACTCTTCTTTTTCTTCTTCTGTTTCTAAATCCAAATCACCATTCTCAACATTAGCAAACTTCTTTTCTTCATATTCAGAAATAGCAGTAATACAGAATTCATCTACATAATCAGTTAAATATAAAATATCATAATCTTTATCTTTAACTTGTTCTACCTGTGGCATTGAATCAATCTTAGTAATAGAAGAACCAGATGCATAATATATTTTATCTTGTCCATCTTTCATTTCATCAACGTATTCTTTTAAAGTTATCAAACGTTGATGTTTGCTAGAATAGAACATAACTAGATCTTTTAACTTATCTTTATCAGCACCATAGTTATTATAAACACCATATTTTAGTTGAACTCCAAAAGTTTTAAAGAAAGAATTATATGTTTCTTTATCTTCTTTCATCATTGTTTCTAATTCTTTACGTATTTTACTTTCTATGTTTTTAGCAATTAGTTTTAAGCTATGTGATTCTTGTAACATTTCACGAGAAATATTTAAAGATAAATCTTCAGTATCAACTACACCTTTAACAAAGCTAAAATAATCAGGTAACAAATCAGCACATTTATCCATAATTAGAACACCATTAGTATAAAGCGCTAAACCTTTTTCATATTCTTGTGAGTAATAATCACTAGGAGCATGACTAGGAATAAACAAAATAGATTTATAAGTACATAAACCTTCTACATTAGAAGTAATTACTTTTAAAGGTTTATCATAATCACTAAATTTATCCATATAGAAATTCTCATACTCTGATTCTTCTACATCTTTACTATTCTTTTTCCATAAAGGAATCATACTATTAATAGTCTCAATTTCTTTATGATCTTCATATTCATGTTTTTCTTCATCCTTTAAATGATGATGAGTAACTTCCATCTTAATTGGAAAACTAATATAATCAGAATATTTTTTAATTAAACCTTTTAATTCATATTCATTTAAATATTTAGAATAATCTTCATTTTCAGTATCATCTTTTAAGAATAAAGTGATATCTGTACCAAAATCTTTTTTATCACTAGGAGTAATAGTATAACCATCTGCTCCTTCACTTTCCCATGAATAAGCCTCTTCACTATCAAAACTTTTACTATTAACAACTATTTTTTTACTTACCATAAAAGCAGAATAAAAACCTACACCAAATTGGCCAATAATATCAATCTTTTCATCTTTAGACATATTCTCTTTAAATTGTAAAGTCCCACTCTTAGCTATAGTACCTAAATTAGACTCTAATTCTTCTTTAGTCATACCACAACCATTATCACTAATAGTAATAGTTCTATCTTCCTCATTAAAAGAAAGATTTATAGCAAGCTTATCTTTATTAACTTTAACTTTTTTATCAGTTAAGCTTCTATAATATAACTTATCTAAAGCATCACTAGAGTTACTAATTAACTCTCTTAAAAATATATCTTTATTTGTATAAATTGAATTAATCATTAAATCTAATAATCTCTTAGATTCAGACTTAAATTCTTTTTTCTTCATAAAATCATCTCCTAAATAACTATCAAATTACTTATAGCACTAATTTTAGCACTTGTCAATCAAAAGTGCTAATTTAAACAATAAAAAAAGAGATTAACTCTCTTTACTTTTCTAAATCATAAGGCCAATTATCTATACCAGTAATATATTTAACATTAGAATATCCCAAAGTAATTAGTTCATTAGCAGCTTGTCTAGATTTAGCACTAGTATCAGCATAAACAATTATTTCTCTATCATTAGCAATTATAATATCACTTAAATCTGATAACGGAATATTAATAGCTCCTATAATATGACCATCCATAAAATCTTCTTCACTTCTAACATCAACTACATCAACATTTACATAGTCACTATAATTATTAACTATATCATTTAATTTTGTATATGATATTTTTTCTGCTTTAACTATAGTTTCTTCCTTATCCTCTTCAATTTTTTTAGAAGCAAAACATCCAGTACATAATACACATATACAAAGTAAAAATACTATTATTTTTTTCATAATACCCTCCAATATAATTATACACTTTATTATAAAAAAAATATACAAATAAAAAGAGATTAATAATTAATCTCTATCCTACAAATAAATTAATATTACCTTCTTTATATGAAGTATATATCTTATTCCATATAACACTCTCAATATATCTAGATTTCTTAGGATGCATCAAATATCTAACAGTTAATTCAACATGGCCATCAACAATCTTAGTATAAATAATTGGATTATATTGATTAAAATAAATTCTATTACTATTATTTAAACTATCTACTTGATCTTTCATCTTTTTAGGTATAGATTTAATAGTTTCAATATTATTAACTATTTTATATATTTCTTGTTTATTCTTAGCTAAATCACAATCTAAAGTAACTTTTATTGTAATTTCATCCCATACATATTTAAAACCTTTAGTAATATTTTTTAGTGGTTTAGAAAAAACATAAGAATTAGGTATAGAAATAACTACACCAGTAGATTGTCCATGAGCATCTTCATTAGAAATTTCAAGTATTTCAAAATCTAATGTAGAAATGTTCATTACATCTCCCTTAAGATTATCAATTATTATTCTATCTTCTACTTTAAATGGTTTCTTTATCTTAATATAAACACCACAAAAGAAATTTAATATAATATCTTTTAAAGCAATAGTCATTGCAGCAGTAATAACACTAATTAAAGTCATAAGACTTTTAATATAGTCATCCCAAATAAAGACTACACAAATTACTTCAAGTATATTAGATAATATTAGTAATGATTGAGTAAGAAGAAATTCTTTTCTACCACTAGTTCTTTTACTAACAAAAAATCTAATTAATTTTCTAATACCAATAAAAATAATAAATAAAATAATAGTATTAAAAATTAGATAGTAATATATCTTATCAACAGATGTAATTTTACTTAAGTATGAATAAAAATCATTAAAAATTTTCATACTAACACCCCTCTTTTTACGAGTATATATTATACCATAATTATATGATTCATAATTGATTTCGGCAAAGTATTTTTTTATTAGACACATTTTTTACATAGAAAAAGAAGATTACTCATCTTCCACCATTTTTTCTAATTCTTTAAATAAAAATCCTTGTACTTTTTCATCCTCTTCTTCTTTTATTTTAGAAATTAAATCTTTCAATTTTTCTTTTTTCTCTTCTTCGACATTTAAATAATCTAATCTTTCTTCAAACATCTCGATTTTTTCAAGTAAAGTACTTTCTTCATCAGAATCAGCTTTATTTAACATTACTTTTAAAATACCTGTCTTTTCTAATTCCTCTTCACTCATACTCATATCTATACCCCCTCTTTAGTAGGTTCTTCTATAGATTTTTCTTTATTCATTATAGCCTTATTAATTATCTTAAAAATAATAACTAAAATAATACCTAAGATTAAAGAACCAATTCCAAGAAGGAATATATTAGAAGTATCTATTGTTATATTAATACCATTTTCAACTAATAATTTATTAATAAATACTTTAATAGCTAAGTACATAAGCATAACAGTAATACCACTTGTATAAAGAGCTCTACCTAATATTGCTAACCATTTATATAATGACCATTGAATTAACATAATTAATAATAAATCTATAAAGATAATAATTCCTAAAGCAATTTTAAAATTATCAGAAACAATATAATTATAAGTTCTAATAACTGCTCTAGATGAAGAATCTAAAGAACTACCAGCTTCATTTAATGTCTTTGATAATTCACCAGTAAATTCACTATATTCTTGACTATCTCTAAATTTTTCTATTTCATTTGTATCAATTTCTTTTCCTATTGCTTTTTCTAATTGTTCTTTATTATCTATTACATAATCAAATATTTTATCAATTGATTCTTGATCAAATGTAGCATTTTCATCTCCAAAAGTATTTAAGATATCACCTACTACTTCATTTATTACTTCATTTACGCCTTCATCCTCTAATAAAGCTTGTATTTGTTCCTTTTCCTCAGAACTAACATCCTCCGATTCAGTAATTGCTGGAAGAATATTTTCTCTTACTACTCCTCCAATCATTTCAGTTTGCACTATATCTTTTAATGCAAAAGTAAGTATTAAAGCACACACTAAGTTGTATAAAATAAAACCTAAAATAAAAACTAAAATCTTTCTTAAGACCTTCATAATAACACCTCAAATCTATTATATCAAAAAAAATTAAAGTAAAGAAGTGTTACCATTCAATAATATTAAGTTCATTCCACTTAGCTTTCCATCTACTTGCTCTAGCATCATATTGCTCTTTAGTAAAATATTTTTTTATAGGTCTCACAGTCATTGTAAAAATATCATTTAATCCATAAGGACAATATATTATCATTTTATTATTATCTAATCTTACTCCTACACAAGTAATAGTAGCACCCCAAGAAGATATAGCATCTTCACAACTTATATATTTTTTTCTATTTGAGTTATATTTTTTATTATACCAAATATGAACTCTAGCCTGATTTTTAATATCGTATAAAATATTCTTATTTCCTAATAATTTCTCTAAGTCTTTTATAATTTTATCTTCTGCTTCATATGATAAATCATCATCATATTAAACTATATCAAAATCTTTTATTCCATAATTAATATCTCTGCCAGTAAGATAATTAAAAACAGTTTGATTGATACTACCAGCACCTATATAATAATTAGAAAAATTAGGATTAGATTTAGAATATTCATCAAGTATTTTTAATACACTCATTAGTTTTTTGTTTTTTCTTATTATTTTTTTAAAACATTTCAATTGTTCATCTATATTTTTATATGAACCATCTATCATTTATATCACCATAATAAATATATCTAACAAACATATGTTTGTCAATAAAAAGAATGCTTAAAACATTCTTCTCATCATCATATTAGTAAAATCTAAATTCATATTATCTAAATATCCATTAGTTATATCCAAGCTAGATGGTGTATTAATATTATTCATATCCAAAATATTATTCATATCATTATAATCATTAATCATATTATTTATATTTTTTGTTTTCTTTCCATTCATTTTTTTATGATAATATTCAAATAATTCTTTAAATCTAGCATAATGGACTATCTCTCTTTGTCTTAACCATAATAATGGACCTATAACATCAGGATCATCAGTTAAATCAATTAAATTTTCATAAACTGCTCTAGCTTTTTGTTCAGCAGCCATATCTTCAGATATATCTGCTAAAGCATCACCTGTAGTTGCAAAATATGAAGCTGTAAAAGGTACTCCATTGGCATCTGTTGGAAATAATCCTTTAGCATGTTCAGCATAATGCGGAGAAAGACCAGCTGCCTCTAATTCATCAACAGTTGCATCTTTAATAAGTTGATATATCATAGTTTGAAGCATTTCCACATGTCCTAATTCTTCAGTACCAATATCAGTAAGTAAAGCTCTACCTACATTATCAGGCATACTAACTCTTTGATTTAAATATCTTAAAGCTGCAGCTAATTCACCATTAGAACCACCATATTGAGTAACTAATAATTTAGCCATTCTTAAATCCTTATTTTTTATATTTACAGGATATTGCAATCTTTTTTGATAACTAAACATCTAATCCCTCCCATGGAAAACTAGTAGTAGCCCAATTAAAAGGCATTTCTTCTAAAGAATCACTACAAGTAGTTAAAGCTCCATATTTATTTTCATATTTCTTTTCTAATTCAACAAACATTCTTCTATAATCATTAAATAGTTTTTGAATTTTTTGATCATTTGGATGCAAATCTAAATATAGATTCATCTCATGCATTGCAAAAGAAATTCTAGATAATTCTAAGTAACTTCTCTCTTGCTCATTTCTAGCCTTTAACTGTACAGGTTTATAATCTTTATATTGATCATATAAATCTTGAAACATATTACCTAAGTTGTATCCATTCTCTGGACTAAATAGATTAACATTGTTTCTATAAATATAATTATTATTCATAATAATCTCCCTTCTTTTTAATTTATGAAACAATGATAATCATGTATAGATAATAGCCCAATTTATAAAAAGCTCTTGATTTTTAAACGAAATTATTATAAAATAAAGAAGTCAATTAGAAATGGCGCCATTGGTGAAGTGGTTAACACGCTAGTTTGTGGCACTAGTATGCAAGAGTTCGATTCTCTTATGACGCCCCAGATGGAACATAAAAAGAATAGCTTTCGCTATTCTTTTTTTATTTTTCTTCTAAGTATCCTGCAGCCTCATTAATGAAATTCATAACGTTATATTTTTCTGTCTCTTCAGGATACTTCTCGGCTAGTTTATATAGTTCATCAACAAATTCTTGTGATGGACATATTTCAACTATCTCTCTAAATATTTCACTCAACCATGAAAACTCAGTTGCTGTACATTCCGTTTTTAAGTAATTAATTGTAACATTTATATCTTTAGTAACTATTTCTAATTCCTTTTTACATAGTTTCTCATGTTCAAAATCATTGTTAATATCTAGTTCACTTATTTCCTTAATTACTTTTTTGAATTCTTCTTTAAATTTCATTTTCTTTTCCTCCTTATGGTTTTATATTGATTAGAATCTGGAAATATCGTAGCTATTATCCCATTTGTTTTTATTACACCCACTCTAACACCTTTATAATTGCCATAAATGGTCTCACCATTTTTAGCTTTTCTATTGCTCTTTAAACCTGCTACATGTTCTCCCGCTTTTCGAATATCCTTGTCATTCCAAGTTGAAGGAAACCATGATTGATTGTTTCCAATACGTTTAAGTTTCTTTTTGTGATTAGGAACATTACCGACTCTTACTCCATTAGAATAAGTATCAGTAATATTATACTCGATATTTAATTTTTTCAATAGTTCTAATCCCTTCTGACTATGTCCACCATTATCAAGTCTAAATACTTCTTTTTCTTTTATCGATTTAACAAATGCTCCTTCGCTTGAATGAATTAATGCATAATCACTAACAGTTCTAGCACTTCCCTTTGTGTTTAAATATCTACCTGACTTAGTTGTTCCCATGATGTTTTCTCCTCTTTTGTGTTGTCCAATCATCAAACTGTATGAAATTAGTTTTTTCCTTAAATTCTTCGAAAACAACTGATGGCATAGATCCATACACAATTACACATCTTGGTTCTATCTCATCAAGCATTGCTCTTAATCCTTCACGTAAGTAATGCTTTTCTTTTTTTCCTTGATTGCAGCCATAAGTTCCTATTGATACAATACTATGTTTAGGTATTCCTAAAAAAGCAAATTTTTCAGGTAATACAGACGTAGTATAACTTCGTTCATCTCCCCATCTACAATTAGGTATTACATTTATACCATTTTCTTGGAAATAATGAGCCAAAGCTCTACTTTTATATATGTTACCCATCTGTACAGTTAGCGGACTATCTATATAAACAGAATTGTCCAAAGATATTATACCTTTAAACTTTTTAAATTCTTTTATATAGGTATCCGGATTAACTAATACATCACCAAACTCAAGATCATTTTCATAAAAAACTATATACTCATCATAATTAGTACTTTTATTCCTTTGACTAAAAGGAATTACCTTTGTTGGTAATGGTGGATTGGTATCTTTAACAATTGGAATTTCTAATTCACCATCAAAAAACGCTGTTTCTACAAGTTCCGGATTAAATCCATCATCTATTTTACTTTTAACTTTTGCCATTTAATCATCTCCTATTTAAAATATTTAATAGGAGTGCCTACAATATAACAAGATAAATACACTATCCTCCTTTCTTGATAAACTTGACTAATGTATTTACTTATGCTATTATAAACGCCATTGACACAGCAATATTTTTGCTGTATCATAAAAATAGAGAATAAGATAGCAAGTGTTCCTAAAAGCATTTCCAAATTTTATTCTTATATTGTTATATTGTAATAGGCACTACCTATTATGAGGGAAAGTCATGCGCCAACATGACTTTTTATTTTTCCCTCTTAATACATATTAACATAGATTTAAATAAATGTCTAACTATTAGGAATTAAAAACTAAACATATTTTCGATACTTGTATTTTTCTTAAAATGTGGTATATTTTATTCAAGTAATTGAGTCACAGTCTAGATTCATAAATTTGTGCCGATTTTTCGTAAACGCGTTAAATTGAGGCCCCATTAGATTATAAAGAAAGCTTTTAAAAGCTTTCTTTTTTTGTCATAAAAAAACATCTTCAAATGAAGATGCCTTTTTTAATAGTTATTTCCTTCATCAACAGAAGGTAAGCACATAAATACTAATAATATGATTGAACCAACAAATGGAACAAAACATATTAATAGCCACCAACCGGATTTATTAATATCGTGTAGTCTTCTAATATCAATAGCAAGACTTGGAACTAAAACAGCAAGATAATAAATTGATGTTATAACAGTTGTTATCATAGCATTATTTATAACGCCGCCAATAAATCCAGCAACAAACCCAACTACAAAACTAACGATAAAAATACCTAATACAGTTAGCCAAAAAGTCTTTCTAGAAGTACGTCCATTAAAGTTAGCATAATTGTTAAAAAACTCTTTTAAAGCTTCTACCATAACTCCATTCTCCTCTCTATTTATATTATAATAAAAAATAATTATCTTTTGAATATAAAAATAATAAAAAGTGATTTTAATCACTTTTTATTTTAAAACAGTACCTTCTCCATCTTTAACTTCAATATCAACATCTAATAACTTAACAATACTATTATAAACTTTTTCATTACTAATATCTTTATCATGAAAATGTTTCAAATAAGCAGATAAAAAATTAAAAATATCATGTCCTCTAACCCAATCAACTTTATTAGTAAATATATCGGTTTTATTTTTATAATATTTATATCCGCCTTTATTTCTTTTTATAACATTTAACATATTTTCATTTTCTTTTTCCATGTAATCAAACTTAAAATAGTCTTTCTCACTAAAATCAAAATTAAAAATTTGATTATTTGAATATAAACTATTAACATGTAAAAACTTATTATTTGTAATCGTACTTTTTAACTTAACAAATTCAGAAACATCATATAAAAAATACTTTAACTTATTCATAAAATGTTCATAATCATCATCTATCTTCAAATAATGAAATATCTTTCTAACATTATCACCCATTAAGAAATAATTTTCAAAAGCATAAGCTTTAGTAACAGTAATAGCATCTTTATTTGAAACATCATAATTATCCAATCCATTATAATCATGATCAACGATAAAAATACACTTATCTAAATAATAAGGAAATCTATTATTAATGTAATTATACATTACAATGACACCATTTTTACCGCGATTCTCTTTAGAATCATTATTTGAATAAATATAATTTCTATTATCTATACTACATAAATTTTTATTACACTTAACCGAACTATAGAAGTTTCTATCATCTGGCCCCTCAACAAATCCAACATAAGTACCTTCATCTATATATTCTCTCATTTGATTAAATTCCATTAACATTTTAGAATTTGGTTGATTCTTTCTTGCATTATTAAATTCTTGATAGAAGTTACTCATTATTTTCACCTCCAGGAAGACACACAACATAATCCATCAACTTATCATCACTTACTATCAATGGTGATTGTGTTGCAATTAATAATTTCTTAAAATCACATTTATCTAACATGTCATTAACCAAAGATTGTTGCCATAAAACAGATAATGATGTTTCAGGTTCATCTAATAAGAATACATCAGTATCACAAAGTATACCTAATATAAATATAATTATAATTCTTCTCTCACCCTCTGATAAAGATAAGAAATCTAATTCATCAGATAACTCTTCTTCAAGAGAAATAATTAGACCTCTAGGAGTACAAGTAACAGTCTTATTCTTAAAATATGATTTAAATACAGTATTTAATAATTCAATTTTTTCACTTTTATAATTCATATAAGTATCTATATTATCTTTAATAAATTTAGTAAATACTCTAAGATAATAACTATCTTCTTTTTTATAATTCTTAAAAAAAGAATATTCAGGAATTAGTGGTTCCAAATATAATAAGTATTTTTCATTTAAATCAAAATTTTCATAAAACAATTCTTCTTCTAATTCTTCTTCCAGATATTTATGATTAATCATCTTTCTAAGCATTTCATAATAATCTTTTAAGAATTTTTTTACAGTATCCTTATCATAATAATTTAAAAATATTAGATCTCCAATATTAACATTGCTATCACTATATAAGTCTTTAATAATATAATCATTATATTTACGATTAAAATATATACTATCTATAAAATCATCTAAATCTTTATAATCTTGAAATAAATCTTTTAATAGTAATTCTCTATCTTCAAAAGTAATATAATTTTCTACATGTCTATCAACTCCACCAGAATACTCAGGATAAATAATTTTCTTCTTAGTAATTAATCCTTTCTTTTTTCTATATACTATAGGCTTCATTAATTTTTCTTTTACTTTAGAAGTCATTTTTTTATATAAATCAGAATATTTTAGAAAATTACCAGTATAATTTTCATGATACGAACAATCTACAGTAATATTTTTAACTGATGAAATATAGAAAATCTTATTATATTTACTAATAAATTTATCTACTTCACTATATTTATTGTTAGAAAATTCAGTTTCTAAGAAGTATTCTACTTTACCATATTTTTCTTCTTTTAAATCACGAAAAATATGATAAAGTATATTAAATGAAACTTCAAATATATCATTTTCAAAAAGAAAATTATTAGACATAATTAATTTTTGTAATTCATCGATTAAGTTAAAATATTCTGCACCTAATTTTTTTTGTATTTTTCTTCTTAACAGAGTATTCTTATAAACTCTATTTTCATAAGCAAGTTTTTCTTTTGAACTAAACTTAATGGAGTCACAATATAATTCGTTATCACCATCAAACATTCTCTCCATTAAAGGTAATTCTAGTAAAATTTCTTTTTTTGTAAAGTTAGGTGTCTCTTTATAATACTTTTCTATTACCATTTCAAGTTTATCTATACTTGGAAATAAATCACTATATTTAATATCTACCCCACTACTATCATCTATTAATTCTATAGAAGAAAAATCATATTTTAATAAATCAACAAATTTTCCACTCAATATTAATGATACTATCTTCATAGTAGTACTTTTACCAATGCCATTTTCTCCAATGAAGATGGTACATTTATTATCTAAATCAACAGAGGTATTATATTTACCATATATACCATTAATTTTAATTATCATATAAATCACCTCTTATATCATATGGAAGACATGTTACATAATCCATCAAAGCATCATCATCAACAATAAACGGAGATTGTGTAGAAACTATTAGGGAATCAATCTTACCATTATCTAATATATCTTTAATTAATCTTTGTTGCCAAATAACTGATAACGAAGTTTCTGGTTCATCTATTAATAAAACATTATTATCATTAAATATACTTAATATTAATAAAATAATAATTCTTGTTTCACCTTCTGATAAATACTTAATACTATATCTATTATCAAAATCATTTTTATCAGAAATAATTAATCCGTTAGGAGAACAATAAACTTTTTTACTTTTAAAATACTCACTAAATAATAAGTTTAACTTTTTTACTTTCTCACATCCACTATTAACATAATAATCTAAGTTATCATGAATAAACTTGTTGAAAACTTTATATTCATACTTAAATTTATCCTTATTATTTCCATACATAAAATATCTATAAAAAGAATGCATTGGTATAAGTGGCATTATAAATATATTAATTTTATTAAGTATATCAGGAGTATCCAAATAATTATCTAAATCTAATTCTTCTTCATTGTATTCTCGATAAATCATCTTCTTAAGCATAGTATAATAGTCTTTATTAAATTTATTTATTACATCATCAGAATAGTAATATTTAAATAATAATTTTTGTAGATCAATACTAGATTTTTTATCATCATTATACTTACCCATCAAATCATAGTAAACATTATAATCTTTATAGATATTATCCATCTTAGTATTATTAATAATATAATCTAATCCATATTTATCAAATAATTCACGTAAATATAATTCTGCTTCATCTATGCTCACATATATCTTTTCTCTATCTAGATATTCACTAGATTTACCACTTCTAGACTCAACAATTAATTGTTTTTTTTCTTTTTCTTTATAACTATCTAAAATACGATATTCATCATTTTTAGTACAATATTTAGTCGCAATCTTATATACATCATTAGATATATTCAATTCTTTAACTGATGAAATTAAAAATACATTTTTATACTTTTCTATAATTTCATTTACTTTTTTATAATATTCATTATTTGAAAATAAAGTATCATCCAAAAACTTAACTTTATCATATTCAACAATGTTAACTATTCTATAGTAGAAAGTAACAATAAGAAAACTAAAATCATACAACGAATTAGTTTTAACATTATATTGTTTTTTAAATCCTTCATAAGAAAAATTAGTAAACTCGTTTAAACTTGTTCTTATCAAATGTTTATAACAGCTAGGATTATTTTTTATAAAAGCTAAAAACTCATCATAATGATTATATATTGTATTAGGATTAAGCTCTAAATACTTTAATTCATTATTTTCTTTTGGTTCAGAATATTTAGTAAGATCTAATATATCTTCAACCTTAGGAAATAAATCTTCATAATGAACAATAAAAGTGATTTTATCATTATCATAGACTTCAATAGAATCAAAATAATATTTTAATAATTCTACAAAATTACCTGATAAAAATGCACTAATAATCTTCATAGTAGTACTCTTACCTACTCCATTTTCACCTATAAAAATAGTACATTTTTTATCTAAGTCTACTTCATTATTATACTTATCAAATATACCATTAACTCTAATTTTCATATATATCACCCCAAATGAATATATATAGACTATACAATAAATATTATAATATAAAGTCCAAAAAAAGGCGACAATTATTCGCCTTCTGTCATTCTATTATAATTATTTTTTAAAATCTCAATGTTTTCCTTAGTTGTATAAATAGTCACTTTATATCTATTATAATTATGTATTTTCATTTTATTAATTTCATCTAATTGGCCTCTAATTACTTCAAATACATTATCATAATTTGAATATGCATATGCATTAATATAATTATCATTTACATCAACAGATGAGTACATATTCGTCGCATGACTTATAGTTATTCTTAAATCAGAATTATCACTTTCTACAAATTTCAATTCATTACCATCATATCTTTCATGCACAATATAATTATCTCTCATAGGAATTATTTTTTCATCTACTACACTATAATCTTCTACGAAATCAAATTTTGTAAATCCTATAGAAGCACAACCTATACCACTACCTAATATTAATAAACTTATTATAAAACTAATAAAGATTAATCCAAACTTATTTTTATGTCCAATAATAAAATTAAATAAAACAGATAATACAATAATAGCAATAGAAATAGAAGCAAGTAAAGATAAAAGTATTCCAAAAAAGAATAGCCCAGTCTTAGCAATCAAGAAAGAACATACTAAACATATTACAAGACCTATAAGTGTAAATGCACCACCAACAAATAAAAAAGCAGCAAAGCATTTAATCATTATTAATAATAATTTCAATAAACCTGTAATAAATCTAGAACTAGAATGATCAGGATCTCTAATTATTACTTTTTCTCTTTTATCAGGAATAACATTAACATTTTTATTTTCTGAATCATTTTTAATTAGTTCATCTTTATCAACTATCTCATAATAATCTAAATATCTAGTTTTATAAATATGAAGAATTATTACAGTACCAAATACAATAGTAATTGCCACATATATAGCATCAAAAATATTTTTTATAACATTAATAACATTCAAATTAACAAAACTAAATAAATTATAATAAATACTACTTAATATTGAACCTATAATATTAAAAGCTATAAAAAGTATAAAAACTATAAATAACTCTTCAAAAATAAATTTTATTTTTTGCTTAAAATTCATATTAAGAAACATATCTATAGATTTAGACATAAATGTTAAAAAATCATCAATATACTTATTAATAGTATTTTTAGTTTCTACCTTTTCTCTAACCTCTCTAACATCTTTATTTAATAATTCATCAATACCTATATTAAACATATTAGATATTTGAATTAGTTTATCCATTTCTGGATAAGCAGAGTTACTTTCCCATTTAGAAACACTTTGTCTAGATACTCCTAGTTTTTCTGCCAACTCTTCTTGACTTAGATTATTCTCTTTTCTAAGTCTTTTTAAATTATCACTTAAATTCATGAAATTTCCTCCTTTTCATGACAAAATCATATAAAATAAACTGGTTGCACTCTACCAATTTTTAGTTGTTTTTTGTATATTTTTGGTTGCATTTACTATTATTATAAATAAAAAATAAAAAAAGTACATATAAATGTACTTTTTTAAATATCAGTTCTAGATAGTATTTGAGCAGGCCTTTTTCTTAATGTAAAGAATACAGGAAATAATCCACAAACTAGATTAAAGATATATATCAAAATTATTGCTAAAACTACAATACTTTGATTTACTAAAAATTCACTACCTAATAAAGGCATATGACTAATTCTATTAAATATATAAGCACTAAGTATTATTCCAGGTAAACTAGTTAATGTTGTAATTGAGATTATTTCACCACTAAACATTATATAAATATCTTTTTTCTTTAAACCAATTGCTCTATAAATACCAACTTCTTTAATTCTTGATAAGAATGAACTTCTAAGCATTAATATTATTTCAATTAATGATATACCAAGTACTATTAAACTACTAGTAATAGCAACTTTAGTACCATTTTCACGCTCTTTTAAATATTTAGTTTTACTAGCTAGATAAGAATCTTCTACATTAATACCTTCGTTAGTTAATTCATCAACAATAATATCTTTATCTTTAGGATAAACCATTATATTTTTAGATTTCTTTAAAAGCAAGAACATAACCATATTATCATTAACTAAGTTTTTATCAATATTTTCTTCACTGTCATAATAACCAACAACAACTAATTTTCTATCATTTATTTTTTTATTTATCTCTTTATTCAATTTCATTTCTTCTTTATTACTAACATTAACAACAACTTCATAATCATATAATGGCCATCTACCTTCTTTTATATATACTTTATCAGTAAATAAACTCCACTCTTGATAATCACTAGTATAGTCTTCTTCATAACTACCAGTATAATCATAATGATCTTCATTAACATTGTTATATAAAATATTAATAAATTTAGATTCATCTGCATAAATAGATGGACTTTCTAAATCAGTAATACCAACAATTTTAAAATTAGGTACGTTAGTAATAATAGCATCCCTATTTAGAAAATCTTTATTCTTATTTAAACCTATCATTTTAGTAATATTCATTGCTTTCTTTAATTGATTAATAACCATTTTATCAATAACTATTTCATTAACATTTTCAGGCATTCTACCCAAAATAATATCATTACTATTTAGCATACTAACGGAAGATAAACTACCAGTTATAGTTGAATTAGTTTGTGCAGTTTGATAAAAATCATCTACTTTTAATTTAAAAGTAACTTTACTATTACCAGGTATTACATAATTAACATTAGGATTATTCTTTAGTTTATAATAATCATCATATACTATCTTTTCTTCATGTACTTTTAAATAATTTTTATTTGTATCCACAAAGTCTTTATCATGAATAGTTAAATTAGCTGCTATTCTAGATGCACTCATCATAATAAAGAATCCACTTAAGAAAAATCCAATTAATAATAATTTTTTTATTAATGAATATTCTAATACTTTTTTAAATCCATTAGTAATAAATGTAATAGGATTAAATATAGATGAATATCTAATTCTTGAATTATGTTTTAAAACATTATAATCAAAATCAATAGAGTTTAAATCTTTTTTAGCTAATGTCTTATAGTGATCATCAATAAATTCTATAGAAGAATTATCATCAACTACTTCTATTTTTCTATCATCTAAACTTTTAATAAATATATTATTTCCTTTAAGAACAATTTGAATATTTAAATTAGATTCTTTATCTCTATAAACATCTATACCTAATTTATTATCTTTTGTATTATTCTTAATATCTTTTAAATAGATATTATTATCTATAGAATAATCTAGGTTATCTTCGTGGTCATTAATATAATCATTAACAACCCTACCATCCTCTATTTCAATAATTCTAGAGGCATAGAACTTAGCTAAATTAACTTCATGAGTAACTAATATAACTAATCTATCTTCACTTATCTTCTTTATAATATTCATAACTTCTAATGAATTCTTACTATCAAGATTACCAGTAGGTTCATCAGCAATTATAATATTAGGATTCTTTACTATTGCTCTAGCAATACCTACTCTTTGTCTTTCTCCACCTGATAACATAGAAGCCGGTCTTTTTCTATATCTATACATTCCGACACGTTCAAGAACATAAGAAACACGTTTGTCAATTTCTTTTTTATCTTTAACACCAATAGTTTTAAGTGATAAAGCAACATTATCATATACAGACATATTATCAACTAGTTTATAATCTTGAAATATATAACCAATATTTAAATTTCTAAGTTTATCAATTCTATAAATATTATGACCACTAATCTTTTTATCATTTATGTAAATCTTACCACTATTAATCTTATCTAATCCACCAATAGCATTTAATAAAGTAGTCTTACCTGAACCACTAGGTCCAAGTAAAGCAACTAAACCAGTATCTTCAAGAGTAAGAGAAGTATTATTAATAACATGATTACTATTTTTTCTAAACCTATTAAAGTATTTATTAACTTTTTCAATACGAATCATATTAAACCTCCTCTCTAAAAGATACCATTACACTATTTTTAAATAGTTTTCTAGAATATCTTAAACTACTTAATATAGACATACCAGTAATTATTAAATATAAAAGAATATAATCATTTATAGTTAAATATTCATAAACATCTTTTACTACATCTATAGTAGTAATACCAATAAAATCTAAATATATTAACAACATAAATAAGAAGAAAGCAATATTTGCTACTACAAATAATTCAATTAATAATAAATCTCTAGTAACACTCTTAGTACCACCTAACATACGAATAATTGAATAATAACTATTTCTACTCTTTAATATTATTTTTATTATGAAATAAGATATAAAGAATAAAGTGATTACTAGAATTATAGTAACAACAGTTTTTATAACTCTTAAGAATTCTCCTAAACCATCATTAACTAAAGTATCTTTTATTTTTAATGTCTTATAATTCATATTATCAAGTTCTTTGGAAACATTATCTACACTATCTTTATCTTTAGTAAACACACTTATTTGATAAGTACCTTTATCAAATAAAGATTTATAGTCAGCTTCACTTATAAAGATTCTTCCATCATATTCATAATCAAAAGTATCTTTTTTATAATTAGAAACATCAAATATCTTATTATAATTATCTTTATTATAAGTTTTACTAACAACTAAATTCTTAGTATCAGTAAAATATAAGTTTTCATTAATTATATCTATAGGAGACCATAAACAATTATATTTAGGACAACTATAATTAAAACTCTCTGATATAAATGCTTCACCATCAGGAACTTTATTACTAGGATTTACTTGATACATAATGTTATAAACATCAGATTTATATTTCTTACCTTGAAATCTAACAAATACATTAGAGTATCTTAAATGATTCTGATATCTTAACTTAGAAATAATATTATCTGAAGTATAAACACTAACAATATCATAATTAGATGAATCAGTATATTTAATACCAACTATGTTTACTCTATAATCTTCATTTAAAGCATCATAATTATTATCATCTATATAATAAAAATTCTTATTTAATATTTGTTCAGCGTTTCCATTAAATAAATAACTATCTTTACTAATTTCAAATATTACCTCTTTATCATTTTCAGGCATTCTACCTAATGATAATTCACCTCTAAAAGAGTTAGTTGGTAATGTATAAGATTCTATCCAATACTTATTATCCTCATCTTTTATACTTCTAGTTTCATCTAATAAACTATCATTCTCAATAATATAATCTACATTATTAATATTTTTTATTTTACTAAGTTGCTCCTCAGTAAATAAAGAATTATCATTGTTCTTTACTATTATTCTATTTAACTTAGTAGTATTAAAAATATAATTATTACCTTGCTCTTTAGATAATACTTCTTCTTTCTTAAATGAAGAGTATTCACCTAAGAGAGAACCTACTATAAAAGCAAATACAAAGAATAATAAAATAAACTTAGGAACAACATTAAAAGTATTTCTAAAACCTAATCTAATTTTATTAACTAATGATATTTTACCTACTTTAGTTAAATAATTATTTTTTACTTTTTCAGTATCTTTTAGCTTAACATCTTCTAATATTCTTCCATCATGCATAGTAATTTTTCTAGTAACATAAGGTTTCACTTGTTCATAATTATGAGTTACAACAATAACTAATTTATCTTTAGATAATTCACTAAGTAATTTCATAATACTTAAAGCACTCTTTTTATCTAGATTACCAGTTGGCTCATCAGCAATAATAATAGGAACATCTTTAGCTAGAGCTCTAGCAATCGCTACTCTTTGTTTTTGTCCCCCACTTAATTTAGAAACTTTAGTATTACGAAATTTATATAAATCTACTTTTTTAATTAGATCTAACACTCTAGGTTTAATATTCTTCTCACCATTAAGCATTAAAACTAAAGCAATATTTTGATAAACAGTATAACTATTAACCAAATTAAAATTTTGATAAATATTACCAATATTTTTTCTTCTATAATCTTCAAAATCTTTTTCTATATAATGGCTAGTTTCTTCACCATTTATATACATTTCACCATCTTCATAAGTATCAAGTCCAGATATAACATTAAGTAATGTAGTTTTACCTGATCCACTTTCACCAGTAATTGCGACAAACTCACCTAAATTTAACTCTAAATTAATTTTAGAAAAGCCAGTAGCAACTACACCTTTACTATAATAATACTTAGAAACGTTTTTTAATCTAATCATATTATTTCTCCTCTACATACAACATCATATGATATAAAAAGAAAAAAGTCTATCATCTTAAAGTTGCACATTATCTAAATTTATTATACTACAAAAAAAGATGCCTAAGCATCTACAACGTAATATCTTTTTTCGTAATTGTCTTAAGTATCTTTTTACTTTTATTATTCTTTGTATTAGTAGCATGCTTAATAACACTTTTCTCATACATATTTCTAATAAATCTAGCATTGCCAAAGTTTTTAGTATCACGATTTTTATTAATTAAATCCTCAACAACAGGAATACATTCAGAATCTAATAAAAATCCAGCTTTAGTAACCATTCCCTTAAATATTTCAATAAGTTCTTCATTTGTATAGTCATCAAACTCTAATGTATAACCAATACGAGAAACAATACCAGAGTTAGAGTCTAAGAAAGCTTGCATTTCTTTAGTATATCCAGCAAATATAACAACCAATTCATCTCTATAATCTTCCATTGCTTTAATAAGAGTTGCGATAGCTTCACCATTATATGAATTTTCACCATTCTTATCTGCTAAAGCATAAGCTTCATCTACAAATAGAATACCACCCATGGCTTTTTCAATAACATTCATAGTTTTAACAGCTGTTTGACCAACATATTCAGCAACTAAATCTTTAGAACTTACTTCAATTAGTTTATTTTGTTTTATATATTTTAAATCATATAATATACTACTTACCATTCTAGCAACAGTAGTTTTACCAGTACCAGGATTTCCTAAAAATACCATATGAAGATTAACATTATTAATCTTTAAATCATCTTTAGTTTTATTCTTTAAAGTTATTAAATCAACTAAATCATGTAAAGACTTCTTAACCTTTTCAAGTCCTACTAATTCATCCAATTCTTTAAATACTAAATCAACAGATTTAACTTCATCTAACTTAGGTACATCTTTATTAAACGAAATATACTTACATAAATTATCTACATAAGTAGAATAACTTTCCTCAGTCTTAGGAAAAGATTCAGTAATATAATCTAATACTTTAATATTTAGTTCTTCATTTACATTAGTTTTAGCAAGTACTTCATTATAAACATCATTTATAGATGGAGAAGTTCCTATTATAGAAAAACAAAAAGTATTTTTTAAATTAGCATCTTCTAACATAAAACTTTTAAGTACATCTTTCTTACCAGTAATTATACTAATTGTTTTATCCTTACTAAGTTCAAATAAATTATAGAAAAATTTCTTATGATACATTACATCTTGCATACCTAATGCATCAATATTAGAATACACTACAATTCCATTTTCTTTATAGTAATCAGCTAACTCTTCACACTTATCTAACTTATATAAAGATACATTAGTCATACTTTTCTTATCAACATAATTATATTTATTAGAATAATATCTAATTAGATCACAAATTGAGTCAATTATATTTTTATCATTAGATTCTATAGTAATATTAAAAGTAAGATAGTTATTTTCTATACCTTTACTATAATCTTCCATATATCTAATAATTTTATTTAATAACTCTTTAGATTCATCACTTATAAATAATGTATCAACAGAAAACTCTTCATCTAATACTTCTTCTGGTTTTTCTTCAATAACTGTTGCTTTTTCAGGAAAGAAATCTTTATAAACATCTTCTAATATCTGTCTATTATTCATCAAAACCTCCTAAAATAAAAGCATTTAAAATGCTTTTATTTTTTTATGTTAATTTCTAATATCTTTTCCTTTAGTTCTTTTTCGATATTTTGTAATTCTACTTCAGCTTCAGCACGTTTAGCACGTCCATCTTCATGAATTTTAATTACAGAATCTAAAGTATCTATTAAGTCTTTATTAGTTTTCTTAAGAGTTTCAATATCAACAATAGCTCTTTCGCTTTCTTTAGCAATATCAATTGTACCTTGTTTTAATGTTTCACTATTCTTCTTTAACATTTCATTAGTTAAATTAGATACAGCTTGTTGTTCTTTTAATGCTTTCTTAGCATCATTAATTCCTAATGCAAGAACCATTTGATTCTTCCATAATGGAATTGTATTAGTAATAGAACTTTGAATCTTTTCAACTAATTCAGCATCATTATTTTGAAGTAATCTAATTTGTGGAGCCATTTGAATAGAAATAATACGAGTAGTTTTTAAATCATATATTTTCTTTTCAAATCTATTTATTTGAGCTTCCATATCTTGAACTTTTTGAACATCTAATTGTTCTCCAGTTTCTTCTGCTTTTTTCTTTAATTCAGGTAATACTACATTTCTTAACTCATCTAGTTTTTTTTCTCCAGCGATAATATAAAGTGATATTTCCTTAAAATATTCTAAATTCTTTTCATACATTTCATCAAATGTAGAAATATCTTTTAATAATTGAATTTTATTCTTATCCAATCCTTTTTCAATAGTATTAATATTAGTTTCAATCTTACTATATTTAGCAATTATAGTATTAATTTCTTTTTTTACATTACTAAATATTTTGAATAATCCTTTATTATTACCATCTATAGAAGCATCAAAACTTTTAATTTGTCCTACTAAATCTGCAAGTAATTCTCCTACATCTCCAGTATTCTTAGTTTTAACTCCTTCTAGAATAGAATCAGAAAATTCTGAAATCTTACTTTGTGCAGGAGCACCATATTGTAGTATTTGAGTAGAATCAAATACATCAATTTTTTCATTAAACTCATCAACTGCCTTTTTCTCTTCTTCAGTTAATTCATCATAATTTAATGATTTTTCTATTTTTTCCTCAGTTATTTTTTTTACATCACTTTCTACTAACTCTGTAACCTTTTCATCCTCTTTAGCTTTTACTTTCATTTCTAAAACAGCCATAATTTTCCTCCTAATTTTTTAAATAATCTATTAATTTATTATAGTAATCCATTTTTAAACTAGTAACTGTAGATTTAATAGTTTTTGGAATTGCTATATCAACAGAAGAAACATCATAATTTCCTCCTGTTATTCCTGTTCTAAATCCATATCTTTCCCAAGCTATTTGTTGAATTTCTTCATCTTGTAATGCATTATATAGCTTTTTTCCATTATCACTAAATGCTGCGTAGCAGTGACTATTCCAAATAGTTGGCTTTGGATATAAAACTACAATATCATCTTTTACTTGATTAAATCCATTAGGATTTGAATTAGCAAAATCGATTAAACTCTTTTCATAATCAACTATCATAGGTTCTCCACCCATTCCAGTTTTTAAATATCTTTCAAATAAGTCTGCAGGTGTATTATTCATATAACCAGACTTTTGATAAAATTGTTTTAATTTAGCTAAATTTTCTTCTAATCCTTCATCAGTAATTTGACCATTACCAAGAATTGATAATAATAAACCATAATAAGTAGCTCCTGGAGATGATGAAACAGGATCAGTAGAAGCTATATTGATATTACCATACAAATCAGTTAATCCTATATCAGCCCAAGATTTACCTTCTAGAATATAATTCATTAGCTTATTCATATTAGTTATATAATATACTCCATCATCTTCTTTAGTAACTATTTCTTGCTCTATTAACTTATCTGCTACATCTTTCCAAGAGTATATTACTATAGGGGTATTAAGAGTTAATCCACCATCTAACACAGTATAACGATCAGATTCTCCAGCATCTTTATTTGGAGATAATTTATAGTAATCATAAAACCTTTGATCTGAAGTAAATAATGCATCGTATTTAGATACTCCTTCAGTATTAATAGACATAGCTTCATTATTAGATAATCTATCAATAATATCTTGACTACCTAATCCAACAGACTCTCTAATAAGTGGTAAAGAAATAGTCTTACCATTACTCCATGAGTCATATACAGCTTCTATTTTATATTTCTTTTTTAATATTTTATTAACATCTTCATCTGCAATAAAATCTTCTTTTCCTCCACCAGTTGCAACATAAACTGTAGTATAATTTCCACCTATAGTTCCATTATCACCATTAAATAAAAATTTAAGTCCTACAATTAGTAAAATAAGAACTACAAAGATAATTACACCAATAATTTTTTTCTTATTCATACTTATCCTCCTCTACCTTTAAAGAATTTTTATCTAAACCATCAGATTTTAACATAGAATTTAAAACTTTCATTTCTACATTTGCATCTAACATATCAGATTCGTATAAATTATTTAAAAACTTCTTAAATACATCATTTATCTCACTAATTGTTTTACTAGTAGTTGCATAAAACTTTTTTGTATCACTAGATGATAATTTTTGATTCTCTATCTCATCAAATCTATCAACTAATTTTACAGTAACTGGTAAATAATAATCAAAAAAGTTTTTTAGTTTTTTCTCCTTCTCAGGATTCTTTTCTATTGTTTTTATAATCTTATTTACTGAATCATTTATTTCATTAAGATTCATTTGAATTTCTTTATCTTCTATCATAGGTATCATATCTAAAATATGTTTATTTTGTTTTTTAGCTTTTTCTAAAGTTTTATATAAATCAATATTAGTTTCTTTTAAACTTATAATAGTATCTTTTTTAAATACCAACTCACCTGCCACAAAAGCGGTAGCTCCAATTGCTAAAGAAGGAAGAATTGGAACAGACAAAGCTAAGTAAGGGACAGCAAAGAAAGCACCACCTACAACAGCAGAAATAACTTCACTATTTTTCATTAGTTATAACCTCTTACTTTCTTAAATGCTTTTAATAAATCTGTTTTACCATCAAAAACTTTAGCATTAGATAATTCAGCTATCTCTTCCAATTGATATTCTGATGCACTTCCAAATGTAATACTATAAATTGGAACATTACTTTTTAATGATTTATATTTTCTTTCTAAACTACTAAATGAACCCTCATTAATCATTCCATCAGTCATAGCTATAATAGTCTTAGTATAATCATCACTTTCTTTGTCAAGAACAACTAGTCCTTTCATAACTGCATCATATAATGCCGTAGATCCAGATGAATACATATTATTAATATTATTAATTAATTCTGCAGTTTCATATCCACTATCAGTTGACCAAACATCTCTAACACTAGAACTAAATGTGATAACAGTTATTTTATCATTCTTAGAAAATTGTAATCTATCAGCACTAGCTTTTTCATAATCTAAAATATAGTTCATAGCTGCATTTAATTCTTCTTCACCTTCACCAGACATACTTCCTGAGTAATCTAAGCAAAATACAACATGAGTTGGCTTTCTTAGTTTCTCAACATATAAATTCAATGCTGCTGAAATAACTTTTTTAGATGGGAATTTAGTAACATTTAAATATTTAGTAGTATCGATACCCCAATCACTATTAAATACTTTCTTATCACTCTTATCATTTACTCCGCCATACCATGTACGCAAACCACTTTTAGTTAATTCTTTTTTACCTTCATCACTTAACAAATATGATTGAATATCTAAAAATAACTCTTCTTTAGAACTATCATTATTAATAAAAGCAAAAGTAGAATCATTAATAGCTACCCCATCAGATGGATAAATTAAATATAAAGGTTCTTTTTTATCAGCTACTAATTTTTTATTAATTTCAATTATTGAAGATTCAGCAGCTATAACTGCTTCATAATCATTGCTATTTAAGAACATATCCCTTAAATAATCATCATCCCCACTTACTCTCTCAACTCCAGAGAATAGGTTCATTAGATCATCTTCCAATTTTTCATCATTTATCATCTCTTCAGTTAAAACTTCAGGATTACCAGCTAATGATGATAGGAAACCTAAATATGCAGTTGCTCCTGTATTAGTTTGAGTAACTGAAGACATTACATATTTTATTCTCTTATTCTTAATCAAATCTAAAATAGTATTATTAGTAACTTCACTATCAATAAGATTCAATTCTTTAGCTTTACTCTTTTTAATACCAAATACTACTGGACTAATAGAAATAGATTTAGAATCACTAGTTAAATAAGAATTATCTAATAAATATAGCCACATTGAATTAGATATCCACACAGCATCATATTTAGTAGAATTATTGTTAAGTTCATCAACTATCTCTAAGTCACCCTTATAAATAAAATTAACTGTTTTACCCATCTTATAAGCATAATTAGTTATTTCATTCTCCATTGAAGAATTCTCATAAGAAGATAAAATATTTAAAGTATTTTTAGAGTTATTAAATAAATTATTATATGTACCATTATCTAAAAAACTAAAAATTTTAAATACAACAATTAAAAATATTAAAATAATAAGTATTTTATTAAAATTAGAAACATTATTTTTAACTTTTTTCATACTACCCTTCCTTTACAACTATTATTATATCATTTAAATATTTATTTTTATATAAAAATAAAAAAAAGTGTAGATTCTAGGAACCTACACTTGTATATCTTTTCATTCCAAAGTAAAACACTAATATACAAGGAATCAAATAAAATACAACTAATAAAGGAGAGAAAGCGTAAAATAATGATTCCTTCTTACCTAAAAAATATAATAATGGATAATAATTTACAAATGCATATGGAATAATAAATGTAAAAAACCAAACAAATCCTTTTTTAAATACTCCAATTGGATATTGTGCCATATGTTTTCCACCATCAGTAAATACATTACGTACTTCCAACCCTTGTACAGTAAAGAAACAATATGCTGCAGCAGCTAAAAATATTCCAAAGAATATGACACAAGCTGAAAATAACATAAGAAGTAATGTTACTACTTTAATAATACTCCACTTTATTTTTAGATTTATTATTGCAATAATTAAGACAATTATCGCTTGTATTAGTCTTGAGGCTTTAACAAAATCACTATCACTACATAATACTTGTAAAATAATGTTACGAGGTCTTAAGAGAAGTCTATCAAAATCTCCTCTAATTATTAGTTGATCAAAATGATCAACTCCTCTAGCAAAAACCTCATTAAAAGAAAATCCAAATTGTATAATACTAAAACATAATAGCACTTCATACATAGTAAATCCTTTTATATGATCAAACTTTGTAAATAATGCAATTATTATAAAATAATAAGTAAAAAACACTAATATTTGGGATAGAAAAGATAAAATGAAATTCACTCGATACTCTAACTCTCCTTTTAGATGCATCGCTAGTGACTCAAAATAAATTTTCATCTATCCTCCTTGAACAACTACTCTTTTAATATTCTTTTTCATCATGAAATTTCCTATCAAGATAAATATAATAATCCAAATTACTTGGATAAACATACCGAAAACTCCATCAGCTAAATTTACATTTCCAACATAAAGCCTAAATGGTAAATCACTAATATATTGAAATGGTAAAAATGAAGAGATTATTTGTAAAAATTTAGGAAAAAAAGGAATTGGTACAACTATACCAGATAATATATCTGCCATAGTAATAATGATATTTACAATTCCCTTCTCACTCATTGTAGTGAGAGTTACTATAGGATAAAAAACAGTTAACGCAGTAACAAGAAGAGTTCCTAAAGCAAGAGAAATAATAAAGAAAATAAAATGTGTAAAAGATGCTGGAAGTCCAAAATGAAATGGATCAGGTAAAAGTGATGTCACAAAGACTAAAGGAATAAAACGAAGAGTTACATTTGCAAGTCTTTGTCCAATTATTTTAAAATACCACATAAAATATATATTCTTAGGTCTAGCAAGCTCATAAGAGATTCCACCTTCTTTAATTAGCTTAAATAATTCTTGATCTCTAGTAAATTGATTTACTAAAGCCAATAATGATTGATTTAACCAAAGATATGTCACTAATTGAGGAAGCTCCATAGGTATATTTTTACCACCAGACTCGTAAAATGCCACATAAACCATAATATAAACAAAACCAAAAAAGAATTGAGTCGCAATACCAGCCCAAGCAGCAGTACGATATTGAAGACTACTAATAAACTTTAGTTTAAAATAAGTAAAATATGCTTTCAAATCTTAAAGTCCTCATATAATTTTACAATTATATTATCAATTCCTTCATGATCTATTTCTATATCTTCAATTGTAATCTTCTTAGAAATATTATTTAATAATTCCGAAATACTAATCTCTCTAGTATCAATTATTAAATCATATCCTTCTTTTGTCTTTGCTTTACTTTTTACTCCTTTATTTCTAATTGTTAATTTATCATTAGTTTTAATGGAAACATACTTTTCTGTCTCATACTTATTTTGAAGTTTCCTTAAACTTCCATCATATAATACATGACCTTTTCCAATTAGAATAATTCTTTTAGCAAGTGATGTAATATCAGCCATATCATGACTAGTCAAAATCACGGTTGTTTTCTTTTCTTTATTAAGTTTCTTAATAAAATCTCTTACTACCTGCTTAGATACTGCATCTAATCCTATTGTTGGTTCATCCAAGAATAACAATTCAGGATTATGTAGTAAACTAGCCGCAATCTCACAGCGCATTCTCTGTCCCAAACTTAATTGTCTAACGGGAATGTTTATGATATCTTGAAGATTTAATTTTTTTACTAAATCCTCCTTAGTTTCAAGATATTCTTTTTCAGGTATTTCATAAATATCCTTTAAAAGATCAAAAGTATCTTCAGCTGGAATATCCCACCATAATTGACTTCTTTGTCCAAAGACAACGCCAATCTTTTTAACATACTTCACACGATCTTTCCATGGAGTCATATTATTAATCTTACATTGTCCTGAATCTGGTACTAAAATACCACTTAATATTTTAATAGTAGTAGATTTACCTGCTCCATTAGGGCCAATATAACCAACAATTTCTCCTTTTTCGATAGAAAAAGAAATATCTTCTACTGCTTTCACATCTATAAATTCTCTCTTAAAGAAAGATTTTATAGACTCTTTAAGTCCACTCTTTTTCTTAGCAACTTTGAAAGTTTTCGATATCTGCTTAACCTCGATGAATGACATTTTTTATTTCACACTCCTTCCCAACGCAAAAAAGCCACATGCCTATATACACGGGGTATAAGTCATCTAGCTCTTTTGCAAAAACGTCAAATCGATTATATAACAAAGAAAACAAAAAGTAAAGAACTAATTATTCTTTACTTTAATTTAACTGCAGTACCATAAACTATAATTTCTGCTGCTCCTTGCATTACAGCAGATGATCCATAACGAATTCCAACTACTGCATCTGCACCTAAACTAGTAGCTTCATCAACCATTCTCTTAGTAGCTATTTGTCTAGCTTCTCTAATCATTTCAGTGTATCCTTTAATTTCTCCACCTACTAATGTTTTCATTCCAGCCATAAAATCTCTACCAAAGTTTTTAGATTGAACTATTTCTCCTTTAACTAATCCTAAAGATTCCTTAATCTCTTTTCCTTTAATTTCTTCAGTTGATACAAGTATCATATTTACCTCCTAATATTTCTTAGCTTCTTCCTCTTCTCCAGATTTTAATTCTTTTACTCTAAAAACTAAAGCAAGAATTATTCCTACAAGAGGAAGTGCTATAAAAAGTGCTAATACAATAAAAAATGGTAATGGTAAGTCTCCTGTTGCTACACCAGCATATGTAAATAATATAAATAAAGCTCCATAATAAATAATTAATACAGATGCTGAAATAATTGCTCCCCATAACTTATTTTTATTCATAATATCACCCCTCACTTTAAGTATAACTTAAACATAAAAAAAAAGAAATTATTTAATTAGTTTCTTTTTTCTCAAAACAAACATCAAAATGTTTGCACTTAGTACTAAAAATGCAATGGAAAAAGCAAGCATTAATGTAATATCACCAGTATTAACTATATCACCTATAGAAACATCTTTAACCCTTAACAAAGCAACATTACTAATAACACTTTTGTTACCTTCATTTCCTATAACACATTTAATATATTTTTTATCATAATCCATTGTAGGATTAAATGTATACTTTGGAATTACAGTAACACCTAATCTAGTATATTCTCCATCTTTACTATCAGACATATACCAAGTATAAGAATTATTAGTTCCAAGAGCATCTATAGTAATAGTACTATCCATTCCACTAAAAAAATCATACTCTTTCTCTAAGTCAGTAATAATAGCTGGAGCAACATTGATAGATGTTAATCTATAAGTAATAGAAGCTAATCCATTACTAGAAGATATAGTAATATCAGTAGTACCAGCATTAGTAGCATTAATATACATAATATCATCTATTATTTCAACATCACATATATCATGACTTAAAGTTATTTTAGGTAATCCTAAATTACTCTCATATAGTTGTACTGTAATTGTTCTATCTCCAACAGTCATATTTCCACTAATTGAAGTTGCAACTAAATATGGCTTTTCTAACATATAATTAGCAAAAGATTGACTAACTACTTCGTAATCTAAAGTAGTAACCTTAGAAGATAAAGAAGGAACCAACATACTTTGTACTAAGGTATTTTGCATTAAACTATTTGCTCTCTCTTTAATAGAATTCTCAGTATTACCAATATAATTTCTAGCAGAACTAACTCTATTTTTATAATTATAATCAGAAGAAGCTAATATATAATACTTTTCTAAAGCTTCACTAATATTTTCTAAATCTATATCATAACTCTTATACATATTAATAGCATCTAAATCAGCATACATATCACTACTATCAAAACTACTATTTCTATTTGTACCAATTAAACTATTTGCATAATTAACTAAAGTATCTTTATCAGTAATAGAATTGTTAATTCTGTAATTAGTAATTTCTTCCAAAAACGTTAATAAATCTCCACCATATCCAGCATAATCAGAGCTTATTAAAGTAGAAACATTATCACCATACTTATAATAACAATTTAAAACAACCATTAAATGAATAAAATCAACATCTTTATAAGTTTCTAAATCAATAATAGTAGATTGATCATCTATATCTATTCCACCTTTAGAAGATACAAAATCAATAAAATTGAAATCAATATTACCTAAAAGATTATTCCAATAATTATCATTATATCTACTTCTTCTTAAATATTGAAATACAAGCTCAGAAGAAGTAATATTACTATTATTTGTAGAAATATATTCTTTAGCATATTCTTCTAATAAAGAAACTTCACCTATTATTTTTGAATTATCTTCATTTTCAGAAACAGCTAAACTATCTTTAAAAAATAAGACACTAAAACAGATAACAATAAAAAGAATTATACTAACTATAATATAAGTAATCTTTCTCATCCTATCACCTAGTTTCTCTATAATAATTATAGAATTCATAATAATTCATGTCAATCAATTAGATATATTTTGATAAAAGACAAAAAAGTTAGTATACTTAAGATAGGTGATTATATGAAAACTAACAAATACATATTTATCTTTTATATAACTTCAATTATATTATTACTATATTCTGGATACTTAATAGTAGACTGGATACTAGAAAATAAAACAAATGATAATGTTATAGAACATACTGTAAGTATTACAAATATAGTTGAAGAAAAAGATAAATATCCATATATAAAAACAGATTTTAAAAAATTATTAAAAGAAAATAGTAAAACCGTAGGATGGATACAAGTACCTAATACTAATATTAATTATCCAGTATTGCAAACAACAGATAACGATTACTATTTAACGCATAATTTTTATAATCAAGATAATTCTGCAGGATGGGTTTTTATGGATTATAGAAATGATAGTAAAAATTTAGATACTAATACACTACTATATGCCCATAACAGATTAGATGAATCAATGTTTGGAACATTAAAAAATACATTAAATGAAGAATGGTACAAAAATAATAATTATATCTATTACAATACACTAGATACAATGAACACATATGAAGTATTTTCAGTATACACAATTAATGTAAATGATTTTATTAATGCAATTAATTATAAGTCAGATGAAGATTTTAAAAACTACCTAGTAACAATAAGTGATAAAAGTGATATAAACAAAGAAGTAGATTTATCTAATACAGAAAAAATAATAACATTATATACTTGTTCAGGATACAACAATGAAAGAACCATACTACATGCTAAATTAGTTCAAACAAAAAAAGCTTAATTACTAAGCTTTTTATTTTTATATAAAAATATTATTCCTAAAAAAACAAAGATAATACTAATAATTTGATTAATAGATATAATCTCATTAATATGACTATATCTTAAATAATCTAATAAAAATTTAGATAATCCACAAATTATAAAAGTATAAGAAATAATATTACTCTTATTTCTATTTTTAAATACAAAAATAAATATAATTAAAAAGACCAAAGTTTCAATCAATTGTATAGGAAATAAACTAACTCCTTTAGGAGCAACATGAGAATAATAATAAATAATACTACCAATACCACTATATTTAATTCCATAACAACATCCTACAAAGAAACAACCTAACTTACTAATACTATACATTAGAGGTACATAAATAATATGTTTCTTTAAATAATGTATAAAACTATAATGAAACATTTTACAAAATATTAACAAAGAAATAACTAATCCAGTAACTCCTCCATAAGAAGATAAACCTATAGTTAAAAGATTACTTTTAGTAGTTTTATAATTCAATATATAGTTAATTAATTTACCAAAAAATAAAATACATAATAATTCTAAAAATATTAAAAAAAGTATTTCCTCTAACTTAACATTCTTTTTATATAAATCAATTGAAATAAATATCAAAGGTATTATTAAAGATAAAATAATAAAGAAACCATAAAAATTAAAACTAGTATTTATCATATCTATTCACACGCTCTAAGAAACAAATCAAACCTATAAGAAATATAATAAACAAAGATAATAGCAAGTAAAACAATTCCCCAAAAAATACAACTATTAATCTTTGAAGATTTTGGTTTAGAAGAGGCTAAAGAAGAAATAACTGATACTACAGGTAACATAAAAAAGAATAAAAATAATTTTTTAAATATTAAAGAACATATTAGAATAACACCACTAATAATAAAAATAATAGTATACAGAGAATTATTATTATTTTCATATTTTTCTTCTTTTATAGTCAAATCATATCCACAGTTATTACAAAATTTATCATTTTCTAAAATATCATTTCCACACTTCGGACATTTCATATTATCACCTACTTTATTTTATTTAAATCACCATTTAATATAACAGGATTAAATCCCCTAATCTCATCATATAACATATTATTCTTATCAGGTAAATCATTATATAAATATATAGTTTTATCACCCATAAAGGCTTCATACATTTCTAAAAAAGTAGATGCTCCAATATAATTATAATATGTTGTACCTCTCTTATTTTTATCAAAATTAAGAACTAAACATGCATCTACATCTTTGATTTTATTTCTACTCATATGAAACATTTTTTTAAAAAAAGACATATATTCTTCATCACTCATATTAGAATACTCTTCATCATTTTCTTCTTCACCATAACCATTAGGCATAATTAGTTCATATTTTTTTTCTAGAACTTCTTTTATAGGAGGTATTCTATTATAAAAATTACTACTACATATTATCATTAGCTTTTTCATTTTATCACCATTTCTAATATAATATAAAATTTGATAAAAGTAAATTTATATGATATAATATGCAAAGTTAGAGGGGATGAAAATGGAAGACATAGTAAAAAGAATTATTCTTATATTTATCTTTATTGTTGTACTATTCATAATAATAAGTATTGGTGCAAAAAACTTATCGTTAGGAAATACTAATAGTACAAATACCACTAATATAATAGAAACAAATAATGAAGATGTTAATAAAGATACTAATTCCAATACATATAAAGATATTAGTAAACCAGATGATAAAGCATCTTTCTTCTATAGTAATGATTATAAATATTATCTTATATTAACCAGTAACTATAGAGCATTTTCCAATGGAGAAATGGGTACAAGAGATAGAAGATATGTAATGAATATAGATGAATATTATTCAACAGATTCTTTTACCGGAACATACGAAATAATTGAAAATAAAATAATACTAAAAGTAGAAGCAGGTTGTTTAAATAAAGATAATGAATTCACTTGTGTACTTCCTGATAATGTCCAAATAGAAAAAAAAGAAGACATAAATTATATGTCTTTAGATTATAAAGATAATACTATTAACTTTGGTAATATTCCATTATATAAACAAAGTTAAATATCTAATATCCCTAAAATAATAATTCCAATAATTACTAAGAATATGGCAACATATTCTTTTTTTGTTAGTTTTTCTTTTAAAAATACTCTAGATAGTAACATTGATAAGATACAGTATGAACCAACAATAGGAGCAGCTATAACACTAGAACCACTCATTGCAAAAACATAGAAAAACTGACCAATTGTTTCAAAAATAGCTGCAAGCAATTTACTCTTTTCATCTAATAAGATAACTTTTTCATTCTTAGTTCTTAAATAAATATAAGTAATAATACCATATATTAAAAAAGTATACTCATAAGATACTAAAGCAGCATCTTCACTAATTAAAGAACCATAATCAAGATATATTCCATCTAAAAAAGTTCCTAAACCATCTATAAAACAATAAGCAAGTGGAAATAAAATAGTTAAAGTAAGTATTCTCTTAAAAGTATTATTTTTTTTATATTCAACTCTCTCTTCTTTGTTCTCATTTAATTGAATAATTGACAACATAACTATACCAATAAAAATTAATAATATTGCTATATATGCAGGTAAACTTAAAGTTTCTTTAAAAAAAATCAACAAAAGAATTGCTGTTATTACTCCACTAGTATTTTGAATTGGACTGCATATAGATAACTCTAAATATCTAAGTCCCTTATATCCTATAACCATACTAGCTATATAACAAAGTGATACTGGTAAATATTTTATTAGATCAATAAAACTTACATTAACATGATTAATTAATAAATATATAGTTGCATGAATACCCATTACAACACCAACAGCAATACCAGTTTTCAAATGATCATACTTATTGTTTCCTCTATTTCCTATCTTATAAAATAAATCTGCAATACCCCAAGAAATAAATGTTAATAACGTACATAAAAACCACATGATAATTCCTCCAAAACAAAAAAATTATATCACATAATAAAAAAAGAGAATAGTATTTCTACTATTCTACTGTAACTGACTTAGCCAAATTTCTAGGTTTATCTATATCTAATCCTTTAAACTTTGCTGTATAATACCCAATTAATTGTAACACTGGCACAACTAATAAAGCTTGGAAATAAGGACTTACTTTAGGTACAACATATCTAAATCTATGATTAGGTACTTCTGGATCATTAGTTATAGTATATACAAAAGCATCACGAGATACTACTTCTACAACATTAGATTCAGTCTTATCTTTAATTCTTTCATCAGTTATTATTGCAAAAACAGGAATACCTTTTTCTATTAAAGAAATAGTTCCATGTTTTAACTCTCCTGCTTGGAAAGCATCACTATGAATATATGATACTTCTTTTAGTTTTAAACTACCTTCCATACACATTGCATAATCTATTCCTCTACCTATAAAGAAAGCATCTCTAGTCTTATATATATCTTTAGCTACACTTTCAAAAGTCTCTCTTTCACCTAATATATTATTAACTTCTCCAGGAATAGTTTTAGCTTCTTCCAAAGCCTTTTTATCATTAATAGCTCTAATAACTAGTAAAGATAACATTGCAACTTGTAAAATATAAGCTTTAGTAGTAGCTACTGCTACTTCTACTCCAGCTCCAATAAATAATGCTTTATCACAATCTCTAGCTATAGTACTAGTTTCAACATTAACGATAGCTAGTGTATCAATTTTTTCTTCTTTTGCTTTTCTCATAGCAGCTATAGTATCAGCAGTCTCACCTGATTGTGATATTAAAATAACTAAAGTTTTTCTATCATAAATAACTTTTTTATAACGGTATTCAGATGCACATTCTACATAGCATTTTATATTACATTTTTCTTCAATTAAACTAGCTCCAACAATACCTGCATACATAGCAGATCCACATGCTACTATATGAATTTCTTTGTATTTAGAAATATCAGGTAATAAAGAAAAATCACTATATCTCTTAAATAAACCATCTAATACTTTAGGTTCTTCCATAATCTCTTTTAACATGAAGTGGTCATATCCACATTTATCAGCATCGTGTGAAGTAATATTAGAATGAATTATTTTCTTTTTAATTATTTCACCATCACTAAATACTTCTATTTTTTCTTTATCAAGAATTGCTATTTCTCCTTCGTCAAGTAAACTATAATCTTTTGTATAATTAATAATTGCAGCTATATCAGAAGCAATAAAATTTTCGTTTTTTCCATAACCTATAATTAATGGAGAATCTTTTCTTATAGCATATAGCTTATCATCACCATCAAACATAATAGCAAAAGCATAACTTCCTTTAAGTTTAGAAGTAGCTTTCTTAATAGCATATAAAGCATTTCCATCATAATATTTATTTATCAAAGCAACAGCAACTTCAGTATCAGTTTCACTATTAAATTTAACTTTCTCTTTTTTTAATTCATCTCTTAATACATTAGCATTTTCAATAATTCCATTATGAACTAAAGTTACTTTACCAACTCTATGAGGATGAGCATTTGCTTCAGTTACTCCTCCATGAGTAGCCCATCTAGTATGAGCTATTCCTAAGTTAGAATTAACTACCTTAGATTCTTTTATAGTATTTTCAAGATTAATGATTCTTCCAACACTTTTAATTATTTGAACATCTTTTTTACTCATTAAAGCAATTCCACTTGAATCATAACCTCTATACTCTAATTTTTTTAAACCGTCTATTAAAATTTTTTCTGGATGTTGTTCACCAACATATCCAACTATTCCACACATATATTTTCCTCCACTATTAAAACAATTAGTGAGGATATATACTTTGTTGTAATTTTGATTTTACTTTTTCCTATATATCTAACGAACCACTTATCCGCAGTAGCATCCGCCGAATCTTTCGATCACTACTAACCTCGTCAAGTAAGATATTTATAAATTACTCCAGGCGCTTAAATGTTATTACAACCTTTCTATTAACATTCTAATATTATTATATGCATAAAATTTAAAAAAAAGCAAATAAACAAAAAAAGACTACTTCAAGTTGATACTTAGAAAGTAGTCTTTGCATAATCGTATAATAAACCGTTGACAGTATTAAAATCATAGATTTTATTTGAGATACAATATCTTATTATTAAATCAAAATCACTTGTAGTACTAAGTGAATACCCAGCACTATTCAATAATCTTGATGAATCACTCAAGTCAAGCTTAAGTGATAAACATAATTTTAAAATATTGCTTTTTCCTAAGTTATAAGGCTTACGGCCAAAAACTTTAGAAAAAACTCTTCTGTCAATGTCTACACGATTATACACAGTTGGATTTGATTCACCATTTCTTTCAAGAAAGAAAAAAAGTAAATCTTTAAAACTAACTGTTTTTGTTTGATCTAGATATTTTTTTAATTCTATATTCATATTAATCCCTCCATTATTAATACATTTCCTACATGAGAGATTGTCTTTTTTCTAGAATTTAGATTAAAAAATTTCTAAATCGCAATAATTTTATCATAAAATTACTAATCAGTCAATTAGTGCCCTTTGATTAGTAAATTAAGATGTTCCTCACATTAATCTTATATAAACATGCATATTCAGTCACCAGTAAGTAAAAGTCCTGAAAGATAGCGACTCTTTTTCCGCTCTTACCTAAGCCGAAGCTCTTAAAACTGCATTGGGATAATACCAACATTTCCAACACACACTAGGATACAAATAATTACTCATTCATTATCTTACTATTGCAGATTTGTGCCAGAAAACAGGGATTCAATCTTATAGTATATCGCTATACCTCAACTGCAAGTTAATTTAAGGTTTTTATGGTCTTCAGCATCAACTGTACCCACCACAGATACTATTTAAGCTGTTCTAATAATCCACTTTGTATTTCTACTCATGGCCTTTCGAAGATTAACCCGATTGTCTCCCTACCTTTACACTCTTATATAAGACTACTATTATCTCTTTCGTGGTAACCACTCCCAAATCTATTATCACTAATAGATTACACTCGATCCATTAATAGTCTCCTATTAACTAGCAAGAGCGAGATAACATCTATGCTACTTTGTGGTAGTTTTTCACATAGTTCTTAATTTACAAATCAAAGAACATTAATCAATTGATGAATTAATTATAAAACTAAAAAATAAAAAAAACGTCTCTTTTAAAGAGACATTTTATTCAACTGAATCATCTAATCTATCTATCTTAACATCACCAGTTTCACTATTAAGCTGTTCTGCAAAAATAGTATCAAATTCAGGCAATGCTTTTCTTACAACATCAGGATAAATATTCTTGCTATTAACAATAGCATTTCTAAAATCTTCTGCTTTTACATAGTTTCTATTATTAAATAAAGCATTAGAAAAAGCTTCTTGTACAAGTGTTAAGGAAACATCTGGATATCTAGAACCAATCTCATAAATTCTTTTATATTCAGAAGTTATATCAGTAATAAACTCCATCATTTTACGAATAACATAAGATGTATAATTCATTTTAACACCAGTTCTTTTTTCTATTTTAGGAAGAGTTCCCATAAGTATTTGTATATTTTCATTTCTAGTAGGTTCAAATATTTCTACTTTTTGGAAACGTCTGACAAATGCTTTATCTCTTAAAATATATCTTTCATACTCTTCAGTAGTTGTAGCACCTATTACTTTAATATCTCCTCTATCTAGAGCTGGCTTAAACATATTTGCAAAATCCAAAGCTTCTCCTTTAGAACCCATTAAAGTATGTATTTCATCAATAAATAAAATTAATTTACTTTGATTTTTTAATTCGTCAAGTAATGTTTGAACCTTAGCTTCACCAGTTACTGGATCTACTCCAAGAAGTGAAGAAGTATTTATCTTTATAACATTATATCCCTTTAATACATCCGGAACTAAACCTTTTTGTATACGATATGCTAAACCCTCAACAGTAGCAGTTTTACCAACACCAGGTTTACCAACTAATACAGCACTTTTATCTGGTGTAAGTAAAATTAATATTAATTGTTTTATTTGCTCATCTCTACCAATAGCAGGATTAGTAATATACTCTTTATCTTGAAAATTTTCTCCATAAGTATTAAGCATTTTAATTCTTTTTGATTTTATATCAAATTCTTCATTAGCCATTACTCTCACTCCTCAAACAAGATTATATCATAAATTTAAAAAAACTTAGTAAAAACTAAGTTATTTTAATATCTTTTTCAACTGTAGAGCTGCTAAATATCTAGCACTCATATTATTTTTTTCTTCTTGTGTATGTTCTGCCATAGTCTTACCATCATCTAATTCAAAAATAGAATCAAATCCAAATCCATTTGTTCCACGTTCTTCTAATGAAATATTACCATTTAAAACTCCATCAGCTCTTAAACTTTTTTCACCATCATAATAAACTAAAGTACATATAACGCTACACTTTCTATTTGATACATTATTCATTTTTTCTAAAATGTAATTATTTATTTCTTTATCAGAAGCATTATTTCCTAAAAATCTTTTAGAGTGTACTCCAGGAAAACCATCTAAATAATCTATTGATAAACCAGAGTCATCACTAATAACTGGCTCATGAACAACATTATATATTTCTTTAGCTTTCTTTAAAGCATTTTCATAAAATGTTTCACCATTTTCTACTACATCTATTTCAACATTAACATCTTTTAAAGATTTAATATCTTCACCCAATATTGCTCTTATTTCTCTTAATTTAGATTTATTATTACTTGCGAATACCATCTCTATCCTCCTCTATAGGATTAACATGAATAACAGTTAAATATATTTCATCTATTTTTTTATCAATTTCTTTTTCTAATTTATTAGCAATAAAATGACTATCATAAGTAGACATATTACCATCAACGTAAATTGTAAAAGATATCTGATATCTATAACCTACAGGAGTAGAATTAAAATGAATAACCTTCTTTATCTCCGGATAAGTTTCTATTATTTCATATACTCTATCTTTAATCTCATCACTAATAGCTTTATCCATTAAAACATCATAACTTTCAACAAATATTTTAAATGCTTGATAAATAATCCATAAAGATATTAAAGTACCTACAATACCATCCACATAATTAAATCCAAATCTACTCATAATACAAGCAAATAAATTTAAGCCAGTCAAAAGACAATCATTAATATGATCAATACTATTACTTTTAATTAATACATTATGATATTTCTTAGCTACTATTCTTGTATATAGAAATAAACAAAACTTAGTAGCAATAGTAATAATACAAACTACTAATAACCAGTTAGAATAAACGTAACCACTATTTCTAAAGAAAGATAATATAGAAGACTTTAATACTTTATAAGCAAGTAAAAACATAATTACACTTATTAATAATGAATAAATATATTCAGCTTTACCATGTCCTAAATTATGATCATCATCAGCTTTCTTACTTGCAATCTTATTACCAATATAAGTCATAACAGAAGCAAATATATCACTCGCACTATTAAATGTATCCGCAAGCATAGATTGACTATTAGAAATAACACTCACAATACTTTTAATAATCAATAAGAATATATTTCCAAATATTCCCAATAACCCAGCTACTTTTATTTCATCTTTCATCTTCATACTATCAACCTCTAACACTATAATTCTAACACAAAAAATAATAAAAAAAATACAAGACTTCAAAAACTTGTATTTTTTAAAAACTAGCTCCTAGTTGACATACTTCTCTAGCCTGCAATCCCTTAGGTGTATTTATTAATTCAAATTGTACTAATTCATCACTTTTCAATGTTTTATACCCATCTATATTAATAGCAGAGTAATGTACAAAAATATCATCATACTCTTTATACTTTATGAATCCGTATCCTTTCTCATTATTAAACCACTTAACTTTACCAATCATTTTTTTAACCTCTCTTTCTTCTATACATTAATATGTACAAAAAAGATATTAACATTAAAAAATAACTAAATAATAATTGCGTGATTAAAAGTACTTAAAAAATGATTTTTGGTATCTTTATAATAACATCTTGAACAAAGAAGTTATCTATAATACTTGTATTGCATTCAAATCTTTTATTATTATCAACAATATCTTTAATTAAATTTAAACCAACACCTCTATTAGAACTTTTAGTACTAAAGCCTTTATTATAAATAAGATTTAAATCAACATTCTTTTCTATATTATTAGCAAATTTAAAACATAAATTATTGTCTTCAACATATATTATAATACTAGCCAGTTTCTCTTTTTGACTATTTAAACAATCTATTATATTATCCATTAAAACACCAATAATTGTAGTCATATTATAATAATCATTATCACTAATTAAATTAGTATCAATCAATAAAACATCATCACTAACATATAACTCTATTTTAGCATTCATTTTTCTTAAAACCATTAACTTATAGTTAATAAAATTTTTAAGACCAGGAATATTTAATTTATCTAAGATAGACAAATAACTATTATCAACATCTTTATTATTTAAATCTAATAAATTATCTATATAAGTAATTAATTTCTTATTACTCTTTCTAACCATACTTCTAATAAGTAATAATTGATTCTTATTTTCATGTATCTTCATTCTATAATCGTAATTTAACTCTTCACTCGATTTAGAATAATCACAAATTTCGTTATAGCAATTACTAAGGGATTGTAATTTATCATTTTTATCTAAAGAATAAACGAATATAAATATTAAAGTAATAATTACTATACAATCTACTATAGTAGAATTATTTATTTCAATATATTTATATCTGATAATAATAGAAATAAATATATTTATATAAAACAAAAATATAAAAATTACATTTGAATATCTAAAATTACAAATAATAGATATAATCTTTCTATAATACTTCTGAAGTATAAAAACAATAATCATACTAAGTATAACTGATAAAAAATCAATTAATAATTTTACCATATTATAATCATAAATT
>JAFWRK010000068.1 GCA_017519965.1 Bacilli bacterium | reverse complement strand
TAGATTATTACTGGGTATAGTAAATCAACAGAAGAGTTCGAAATATTAAGATGTTACGAACAGAAAAATTAGATACCTTTTTAGATAACTATATTGGTTAAAAAGTGGAAAATATAGCACAATATATGAAGAATACAACACTAATTAGGAAGATTATTACAGAAAATATGCAAAATAATTTCTTGAGGCAGTGGTAAAATACTAAGAAAGAATAATATAATAGAAATACAATTTACATTATCAAGAGCAAGATAGAGAATTGGCTCAGTGACCTTGCACCAACCTATTAAGTTAGGTGGTAATACCAACAAAGTATAACTTTGAGTGATAAATACAAGAACCTTATACACTTGTATAAGGTCTTTTTCTTTTCTTGATAATGTGATCTGGAAAGGAAAAGAATATGAAAAAGAAAGACACAAGAAAAATAATTGAAAAGATATTTGAAGAACGAGGATTAAAAATCAAATATGTAGAGAAAAAAGGGACACTTGCTATTTATAACCATAAAAAGAAGACAAAATAACTGTAAAATAAATAAATATACTATTATCAATTTTACAAATCATTAAAAATGTGGTATAATATGCTAACAATTGAGTGAAAAAGAGGTGTTGGTATGAAAAAGTTATTTAAAAAGAAAAAAGACTTTGAAGAACTAGAAGAATATGATGAATATTCATATGATGAACCTGAAATAATTGAATCACATTCTATAGAAGAATTAGAAGAATATAAAAATAAAAAGAATAAAAAATATAAACTATATAAAAGAATTATAAATATATTTTTTATAATCATAGTTCTTTTATTAATAATGATTACAGTAGACGTTATTGCTGTATCCAAATATAATGTTGGACCATTCTTTGCTATTAATACAAAGACTTATAAAGATGGTGGAACAAAAGAGTATTTAGGTTTAGGATATAAAGTAATTAAATATAATCAAGAACAAGGTAGAAGAGATTACGAAATAGGAAATTATAAATTAAAATATGATTCAGAACCATTAGATGTAACTGATATAGATTTAGCAATTGAATTTGAGAATAATTATGAAAAAACAAATAAAAAGTATTATAAAGAATTTATAAGATTTAGTAGTACTGTTAAAAAAGTAGATTCAGTAAATAATAAATTAATATTAGAATATTTAGATGAAGATTCTAAATATACATTAACTATTTATTGTTCTATGGCAGATAAGAATTCTTATATTAATGTATTTAGTGAAGGAGACACTGCTAACGTAATAGGAACAGTAAAAACATTTAAAGTTAAAGATGGTAAAAAAAGTAATAGATTATACTTAATTAATTGTTTTGCAGAATCAGCTGCTAATGCAGAAATAGTTGAAATAGAAGACTAATGATTCTTAGTCTTTTTTATTTTAGGGGTGTTTATGGAAGATTTAGATAGAATAAAGAAGAATTATGGAGAAAAAATGTCTCATCTATGTAGAGAATTATTCCCATCCATTTTAGAGAAAGATGGATTATTACCTAAGATATTGGATAATACATTTAATCATTCATTTTACTTATATGAAGATATTGTAAACTCTGATAGTGAGTTCTTATTTAAAGATTATATCTATGGACAATTAAAAGAGAAAAAAGAAGTAGAAGATACTGATAAAACACCTAAAGAATTATTAAAGTCTGTAGGATATAATTTATACGAATGTAAAAGTGAAGAAGATATTCAGAAATTTAAAAAGTATTATAGACATGAGGAATCATTATGTACTTTTAATGGCGGAAGATTAAATAAACACTATGTATTCTTTGCTATAAAAGAAGATATAGATAATATCAAAAGAGAAATGTATAAAGAACCAAAAAGAGAAGACTCTTATGGTAGATCAGCTATAAGTATACAATTTACTAAAGGTATGCATAATACACTATCTATTAAGAATAGATATAATCATACTGTAAAAAAACCAGACTCAACATATTACAATCACTTAGATAATATTGTTAAAGGATTAACTAAAAGCTTTGAAAAAGAGTATTTTTTAAATATTTTAGATGAAGGCGAAACAAACTTTGAATTAGACAATTATGTAAAAGCAAACGATAGTAAGTATTATAAATATAACTATGAAGAAAATAATATTTACTATTGTACTGATAATATAATAATTGATAACTTTGAAGTAAAAAAATATCCAAAAGAAAAGTATATAGTATTTGATAAATATATATTAGATAAAGAAAATAAAACAATTAAAACATATGATAAAAGCTATGATGGATTTGTAGATAATCTAAATAATATAGAATCTATTAAAGAAATAAAAATAGATAAAAATACTAAAAAAGTAATTATTAATGAAAATATAGAATTAACAATAGATAAATATAATCAATTAATTAGTTATAAAGATAATAACATAAAAATAGTTAGAGATAACTTCTTAAAAGGTAGTAGAAACATAAAAGAAATTGAATTAAATAATGCATTAGTTATTCAAAATAATTTTTTGGAGAATGCTAATAGTTTAGAAAAAGTATTAATTAAGAATGTAAAAAGTATAGGTAATAACTTTGCTAAAAACGATGAAGAACTAAGTGAATTAGATTTACCTAATGTATTAAGAATTAAAGATAATTTTATGTATTCAAATAAGAATATGGAAAGCATATTCTACAACAAAGTAAAAAGTATAGGTAACAATTTCTTTTATAATAATAGTAGTATAAGACATTATAGTTTTAATAATCTTCTAGTAATAGGAGATAACTTCATACCTGAAATGTATCATTGTAATGATGTTAACTTACCCAAAGTAAAAAGAATAGGTAATAATTTTATGAGAGAAAAATTATTCTTAAGTAATATATATCTACCAGATGTAGAAGAAGTAGGAGATAACTTCTTATATAAAAGTTTTAGACTAGATAGTGCAAATCTAAAGAAATTAAAAAGAACTGGTAAAAACTTCTTATGGAATAATTTTTATGCTACTGAATTAATAGTAGAGAATTTAGAAGAAGTAGGAGATGATTTTATGTATCAAAATACTAAAATGGAAAACTTCTATGCACCTAAATTAATTAAAAAAGGAAATAACTTCTTTCATGAAAGAATAAAAGAAAAAGATATTAAAGTATTAATAAAAAAATAGAGAAATATATTTCTCTATTTCTTTTTGTTTAATTTACAAAGACAATGTTTAAGTGATATAATAAAACTGTTTTGAGGAGGTATACCTTATGGAAGAAAAACTAAGTCGAGAAGAAATATTACACGTAGCAAATCTAGCTAGAATTAAATTAACAGAAGAAGAAATAGAAAAGTATCGTGTTCAATTAAGAAAGTTACTAAATGATGTAGAAAAGATAAATGAAGTAGAAGGTTATGACAATGATATTTTAATAGCTCCATGGGAGTCTAATACATCTTTAAGAGAAGATAGTGAAGGTAGTATGTTAGACCCTAAAGCAGTAGTAGAAAATGCTCCTAGACACTCTGGTAATTATATTTCAGTACCAGTAGTAATTGGTGAAAGTGAAGGTGCTTAATATGAAATATTTAAATAAAAATATAGAAGAAATACATGAGTTATTAAAAGAAAAAAAGATTAAACCTATAGACTTAGTAAACGAAGCGTTTGATAATATTGAATCTAATAAAGAATTAAATGCTTATATTACATTAAATAAAGAAGAAGCAATCAAAAGAGCAAAAGAATTAGAAGATAAAGAAGTAGATAATATTTTATTTGGACTTCCTATAGCATTAAAAGACAATATAGTTACAAAAGGATTAAAAACAACTTGTGCATCTCATATATTAGATAATTTTATCCCACTTTATGATGCTACTATAGTAGATAAAATAAATGAAAAAAATATGATTATTATTGGTAAAACAAATATGGATGAATTTGCTATGGGATCATCTTCTAGAACAAGTTACTTTGGTGCTCCAAAAAATCCATGGAATAAAAATAAAATATGTGGAGGTTCATCAGGAGGATCTGCAGCAACTATAGCAGCAAGAGACTTATTATTTGCTATAGGATCAGATACTGGAGGATCTATTAGACAGCCAGCATCATATACAGGAATAGTAGGAATGAAACCAACATATGGAAGAATATCTCGTTATGGATTAGTTGCTTTTGCATCTAGTCTAGACCAAATGGGGCCAATGACAAAGAATGTATATGAAAATGCTATTCTATTAAATGCTATTTCAGGTCATGATGAAAAAGACTTAACAAGTGCCAATAAAGAAGTAGAAGATTTCACAAGATTAATTGGTAAAGATGTATCAGGTATGAAGATAGCAGTACCTAACTATTTAATGAGTGATATCGTATCAGAAGAAATAAAAGATAAAATAAAAGAGACTATTAAATTATTAGAAGATAATAATGTAACAGTTGACTATGTTGATGTTAAATATTTAGAGAATGCCATGACACTATATCAAATTATAGCTATGGGAGAAGCAAGTTCAAATCTAGCTAGATTTGATGGAATAAGATATGGATATTCTGAAGAAAATCCAAAGAACATAGAAGATTTATATCTAGAAACTAGAGGAAAAGGATTTGGAGAAGAAGTAAAACGTCGTATCATGGTAGGATCATACTTACTAAGTGGAGAAAATGCTAAGATTTATTATAATAAAGCATTATCTATAAGAGATGATATGAGAAAAGAATTTAAAAGAGTATTTGATAATTATGATTTAATTATAGCTCCAACAACAGTAACAACTGCATATGACCTAACAGATCCAATGGATGATCCAAGAAAGAGCTTTATGGATGATATTTTAGTAATACCAGTAAATATGGCTGGACTTCCAGGATTAAATGTACCAGTAGGATTTAGTAAAGATCATATGCCTATAGGAATGCAAATAATTGGTAATTCCTTTGAAGAAGCTAAAATGTATCAATTAGCATCTTTTATTGAAAAGAAACTAAATCTAGAACTAGATCCAAATGGAGGTGAAAAATAATGTCTAATTATATTCCAACAATAGGTATAGAAGTACACGTAGAATTAAAAACAAAGACAAAGATTTTTTCAAACTCTACTAATGGATATGGACAAATGGCTAACTCATTAACTAATGTTATTGACTTAGGATATCCAGGAACATTACCAACATTAAATAAAGAAGTAATAAATTTAGCTATTAAAGCAGCAACAGTATTAAATTGTAACATAAGAAGAGAAATGCACTTTGATAGAAAAAATTATTTCTATCCAGATAATTCTAAAAACTATCAAATTACTCAAGCAAGAACTCCTATAGGATATGATGGTTATATAGAAATAGATGATGATGGCATAAAGAAAAAAATATATATAGAAGAAATGCATATAGAAGAAGATACATGTAAAAGTACTCATAGACAAGATAAAACATTATTAGACTTTAATAGAGCAGGAGTACCTTTAATAGAAATAGTAACTAAACCATGTATAAAGAGTGCAAAAGAAGCAAAATTATACTTAGAAAAATTAAAAGAATTACTATTCTATACTGATGTATCAGACTGTAAAATGGAAGAAGGATCAATGAGAGCAGATGCTAACGTATCAATAAGAAAGAATGAATCAGATCCATTTGGTACAAAAGCAGAAATCAAAAACATTGGTTCAATATCTAATGTAGGATTAAGTATAGAAAAAGAAATAGCTCGTCAAGCAAAAATCTATGATGAAGGTGGAAGTATAGAACCACAAACTAGAAGATATGATGACAAAATTGGCGATACTGTACTAATGCGTGTAAAAGAAACAGGAAATGACTATAGATATTTCCCAGAACCAGATATACCAACTGTAATTATTACAGATGAAATGATAGATAGTGTTATTAAAACTATTCCAATGCTACCAGAAGAAAGAAAAGAAAAGTACATTGAAAAAGGTATATTAGAAGCAAATGCTACAAAATTAGTTCAAAATAGACAACTATCAGATTTTATAAATGATTTATTAGAAGAAAAAATTAATTTTAAAATAGCATCTAACTTACTATTAGGAGATATCTCAGCATATCTTAATAAAGAAGATAAAAAGTTAAATGAAACAACACTAACAAAGGAAAGATTCTTAGAATTAGTTAATTTAATGGATAATAATACATTAACTAGTAAGAATTTAAAAGAAATAATAGAGAAAATAATGACTAGTGAAGAGACAATAGAAAGTATTATGAAAGAATCTGGAGTACAAAATATTACAGATGATTCTATGATTAAAGAAGTTGTTAAAAAAGTAATAGAAGCTAATAAAGAATCAGTTGATGATTATAAAGCAGGACATGATAGAGCTATTAAATATCTAATGGGACAAGTAATGAAAGAAACAAAAGGATCAGTTAATCCAAAGATGGCTATGGATATATTAATAGAAGAACTAAAGTAATAAAGTCTGTTGAAATAGAGTATAAAAATAGTGTATAATTATTTATACTAGGATGTGATGATATGAAAAAAGTATTAAATTTTATTAAAAAAAGAAAATTACTAATATTACTAGTAATATTAATTATATTATTAATAGTGTTTGCTATAAAAATATTTGCAATATTTACTGATAATGAAGAAGGAGCTATCTATGGTGAAAGACTAAGCGGAATTAAGTCAGTAAAAGTAGATACTAGTAAAGAAACTGATACTATTAAAGCTAAAATAGGTGAATCAGTAAAAAGTATATCAATTAGAAGACAAGGTAGAATTTTAAATATTCTTATTACAGTAAATGATGATAAATCAAGAGATGATTCTAAGAATATTGCTAAAGATGCTGTTGGAGAACTAAGTGATAAGATTAAAGAGTATTATGATATTCAATTATTTATTAGTAAAGATGGAGATACAGAAGATAAGGGACAATTCCCAATTTTAGGATATAAACATCATACAAAAGAAAATATTACATGGACAAAAGATAGATAGGTGATTAGATGAAAAAAAAGTTATCAATAATAATACCAATAATTATCGCAGCTGTAACTTTTGTATTTGTTTATAGATATTACAATAAAGAAGACTCAACTACAACATTAACAGTAAAAGAAAAGAAATGGGTAGTAGAGAATAAAGAAAAGAAATTTGACTTTGAAGTTATAAATGATTACCCACTATATGGAGAAAATGGTAGTGGAGTAATCTTTAACTTTTTAGAAGATTTTGAAGAAAACATAGGAATTGAATTTAATAAAATATCATATTTAAAAAATTCGGATCCAACTGGAAACAGTTATAGAATAAGAATACTAGATAATGAGACAGCTCTTAATAAGAATGATTTATTAATATTTAATGATAACTACATAATAGTAGGTAAAACATATCAAAGAATAAATCATATTCAAGATATTAAGAATATAACATTAGGAGTATTTACAAAAGATGCAGAAGAAGTAAGTTATTACTTAAAGAGTGGAAGTTATCTATCATATAAAAATTATGATGATGTAACAACACTATATAAAGCACTAGATAATGGAGAAGTTAATATGATTGTAGTTCCAAGTATAATGTACTTAGACTACATAATTAAAAATGATTCATATTCAATTAATTACTATTTAACTGAAATGAAAAAACAAGTAGTATTAACTTTAAGTGATAACGATAAAGAGTTAAACAAGATAGTTGTTAAGTACTATAATAAATGGAAACAAACAAATTATATTAAAGAATATAATGAACAATACTTAGATTATTATGTAGATAAAAATGAAATAAGTGCTAAAGAAAAAAGTGCTTTAGTATCTAAAAACTATGTTTACGGATATGTAGAAAATCCTCCATATGAAGTAAATGTAAATGGTAAAGTATCAGGTATAGCTGGAGAATACATAGATAGAATATCAAGACTAACTGATATCAATTTTAAGTATAAAAAATATAAATCTAAAGAAGAATTAAAGAAAGCAATAGATGCTGGAAAAGTAGATGTATTTTTTGATTATTATAATTACAATGGTGATAAGTATTTAGAAACATTATCAACATTTGTAGAAGACTATGTAGTTTTAGAAAAGAAAGATAATCATACAATAGTTAATTCATTTGAAAGTCTAAAAGACAAAGAAGTAGCAATGTTAGAAGGATATTCATTATATAATTATTTTTCTAATAACTCTAGAGCTAAAATAAAAACATACAAAGATATTGATGAATTAATAGATAAAGCTAAAGATAAATTAATAATAGTTGATTTTGAGGTATATAGTTATTATCAAACAACTAAATTTAAAGATTTACAATTAATCTATAAAGACACAATGATGAATGATTATAAATTTATGGTTAAAAATAATAATGAAGCATTCTATAAATTATTTAACTATATAATTAACACTAATTCATATTACAATTATAGAAATAGTGGATTAGAGAACTTAAATGCATCAATATTAAAAGATTCAACATTAGAACAAGCATACATAACAGTATTGTTAATAATATTTATACCATTAATATTATTATCATTGATAATATTTATAATTAAGAAGAAAAAGCAAATTAAAAAGGTTAAGATAACTGATAGACACAAATATACTGATATGTTAACTTCTCTAAAGAATAGAAATTATTTAAATGCTAAAATGCCAGAATGGGAAGATTGTAATGTATTCCCACAAGCAATAGTAATAGTAGATTTAAATAGTGTTAAATATGTAAATGATAATTATGGTCATGAAGAAGGAGATCAATTAATTATCAAAGCAGCAGGAGTATTAGTTAATACACAATTAGAAAATAGTGAAATAATAAGAACAGATGGAAATGAATTCTTAATATACTTAGTTGGTTATAGTGATAGACAAATAAGTACATATACTAAGAAATTATCAAAAGAAATGAAGTCACTTCCACATGAATTTGGAGCAGCAGTAGGATATAGTATGATAACAGATGAAATAAAAACATTAGATGATGCTATAAATGAAGCTACTTTAGAGATGATAACAAACAAAGAAGAATATAAGTAAAAAGGTGATATAAATGGAGCAAGCAAAAGGTTTTTTTAGAAAAGTTATTGATATGATAAAAAGACCTGAAATGAGGGTATTACCCGGTCAGCTTGCTTTTTTTATGGTCATGTCTTTAATACCTTTAGCAGCTCTCTTAGGAGCAATTGCTTCTAAATTATCAATACCAGTAGAAACATTAGAATCACTAATGAAAGGAACTATTCCTACAGGAGTAAGTAATTTCATAATAGATGTAATAAATAATAAAGGACCTAACTTTAATATTGTAGTGTTCTTTATATCAGCATTTATTTTAGCTTCTAATGGTCCACACTCAATGATAATAGCTTCTAATGAAATATATAGGTTAACTCCTAGAACATTCATAAGAAGAAGAGCAAAGGCTATAATGATGACATTTGTAATGGCAGGATTATTCTTTATCCTTTTCCTAATCCCAATATTTGGAGATTATATATTTGAAGTAATACTAGCTAATATTAATAATAGATTTGTAGATATATTAAATACTACATACCAACTAATTAAATATCCACTTTTAATAGTAATATTACATTTTAATATTAAATTATTATATATTACAGCTCCAGACGAGAGAATAAAATCAAAGACAACAACTAAAGGAGCAATATTTACAACTATAGGATGGGTAATAGCTTCAGAAATATATTCAATATACATAGGAGCGTTCACAAATTATGATAAGTTTTATGGAAGTATTTCAAATATAGTTATATTATTAATCTGGTTATATATAATTTCATATATATTTGTACTTGGAATGATTATAAATGCTGGTCATTATCATCAAGAAAAAGAAAAAATAGTAGTTGAATAATTCAACTACTTTTTTATTAGTATGGCTTTATTGAAAATTAGATGTATTAATGCTATAATTATAAGTGCGAGGTAGTCAGATGAAAAGAATAAAAATAGGATTTAAAAAGTTAGTTAATAATACAAAAAAGAAATTACTAAGAATCAAGACTGAACACTTAATTAAAGAATACTTAAAAAATAATGTTTTATTTTTAACATTCGTAATAACAGTAGTAGTTAACTCAACAGTTCTTAGATTTTTTTGTATGCATTCTATTGAAAATTACCTATCATTTAAAGCAGTTTTAGCAGATACAACAATTGCTATTATAATAGGATCATTTGGATATTTGTTTAAACCTAAAAATAGATTTGTATACTATATTATATTTGATATATTTTTATCTGCCATATGTATGATTAATTCTGCATATTATACATTTTATACATCATTTGCATCAGTATCAATGTTATCACTTACACAATATATTGGTGATGTAGGAGATGCAGTAGTAGAAAATGTAATTCAATTAAACGATTTATTTTATGTACTAGGACCATTAGTATTATTTACAGTCTACTATAAGACAAATAAAAAACGTCTATATAAAAAAATTGAAGTAAAATCAGAAAGAAAAAAGAAAATGACTAGAACCCTAGCAGTAGGACTAGTAATGTTATTTATATATTGTATAACTCTAACATCATTAGATGTAACAAGATTTGTAAAACAATGGAATAAAGAATACATAGTAATGAGATTTGGTATTTATATATATCAAGCCAATGATGTAGTAACATCAATACAACCTAAGATTAATGCTATGTTTGGATATGAAACAGCTAAAAGAACATTTGATGAATATTTTATAGATAGAAAAGATGTAGGAGAAACTAATAGATATTCTAATATCTTCGAAGGAAAGAACGTTATAGTTATTCACGGAGAAAGTATGATGACTAACGCTATAGGTTTATCATTTAATGGAGTAGAAGTAACACCAACATTAAATAAATTAGCAAAAGAAGGTATGTACTTCTCAAACTTCTATTCACAAGTATCAGTAGGAACAAGTTCAGATACTGAATTAACATATAATACATCTTTAATGCCTACTAAATCAGGTACAGCATTTGTATCTTATTCAGATAGAATATATAACTCAACTCCTAAGTTCTTAAATGAGAAAGGTTATTACACATTTAGTATGCATGCTAATAATGCAGATTTCTGGAATAGAAGAGCTATGCATAATTCTTTAGGATATCAAAGATTTTATGCAAAAAGTGATTATACAGTTAATCCAGAAAATATTATTGGATTAGGACTATCAGATAAGGAATTCTTTACTCAATCAATTAAAAAATTAAATACAATTAATAAGAAAAAAGATAATTGGTATGGTCTATTAATAATGTTAAGTAATCATACACCATTCTCAGATGTAGAAAAGTATGGAGAATTTGATGTTACATTAAAAGAGACTATTACTTTAGAAGATGGAACACAAGAAGAAAAAGTATACCCATATATGGAAGGTACTAAATTAGGTAATTACTTTAAGTCACTTCATTATGCTGATCAAGCATTAGGAGAATTTATAGAACAACTACAAGCTAATAATTTATTAGAAGATACAGTATTCATATTATATGGAGATCATGATGCTAGATTACCTAGAAATGATTATAATAGACTATATAATTATGATAAAGAAACAGATGGTATATTAGATGAAGACGATCCAAATTATGTAATATATGACTCATATCAATACGAATTAGGTAGAAAAGTACCATTTATTATCTGGACTAATAAAATGGCCGGAACAGATTTAAATATGGAAATACCAGAAGTAATGGGAATGATAGATGTTCAACCTACATTAGGTAACATGTTTGGATTCTATAATAAATACTCTTTAGGACATGATATATTTAACGTAAGAGGAAGTAATATAGTAGTATTCCCTAATGGAAACTGGGTAACAGATAAAGTATATTATAATAGTCAAAAAGGAGAATACTTATCACTTACTCAAGAAGCAATAAGTGAAGAATATATAAAGAGTAATACAGACTATACAAACAGTTTATTAGATGTATCTAATAATATAATAGTATTTGATTTATTAAATGAAAAGAAATATGCAACAGAATAGAAAGGGAAATAATCTATGAAATTAAAGAAAAAAGCTAAACTAATAATACTGTTAATCTCAATAATAGTAATTGTAATTATAGGATTTATGATATTTAAAAACATCTTTGGAAAAAAAGAAACAGAAGGAGCAAGAGTTATTAATTCTATAGAAGATTATGGATATACTCTAAAAGATAATAAAGATGAAAAATATAAGAGTATGTTTGATGAATTAAAAAAAGTATTAGAAAAAGACAAAGTAGATTATGAAAAATATGCACAAATAATAAGTGAGATGTTTATTTATGATTTCTTCTCATTAGATAATAAGATTGCAAAGAATGACATTGGAGGAGTAGATTTTATTCACCCAGATGCATTAAGTAATTTCTTAGAAAATGCTGAATCAACTTACTATAAATATGTAGAAAGTAATATTTATGGTAATAGAAATCAAAAATTACCAATGGTAGATGAAGTAAAAGTTGGAGAAATAAAAACTACTGAGTTTGCAGTAGGAGATAAAAATGTAGATGATGCTTACGAAATAGAAGTAGAGTGGACATATACAGAAGAAGACTTTAGTGACTATCAATCATCTAGTAAACTAGTAATAGTAAGAGATGGAAAGAAATTACAAATAGTAGAATTAACAAAATAAAAAATACCAATTAAATTGGTATTTTTTTTATTCATCAGGTTCCTCATTAGAAGAATCATTATCAACTTCTGAATTTTTATTATCAGTATTTTCTGTATTGCTATTAGAATTAGTATTATTACTATTACCGTTTTCTTTATTATCAATAGTATCTTCTTTTTCATCATCATCTAATTCTTTAGTATCTTTAGATTCTTTTTTGTCTTTATCCTTCTTATCAGTTTTTTCATCATCAGTGTCTTTTTTATTTTGTGATAAAGTCAATGTAAAATTCTTTGCTTTATCAACTCTAGAACTAGCTGGATGACTTTGACTAACTACATATCCAGAAGTACCAACAAAAGTACATTTTAGACCTATTCTAGAACAAGTAGCACTAGCAGCTTCCTTACTATCACCAGTAAAATCAGGAATAAGTGAGAATGTACCAGTAGACTTATAAGGACCATATCCAATTACTTCTTTTTCATAAGTTTTATTAATTGAGAAAGTAAATTCTTTAATATCAGTATGATCTAATAATCCAAGATTAACTTTCATAGCTTCAATAATATCTTTTCTACTATTTTGATTAGGTACATATTCATAAAGAACCATTCTAGCTCGATTATCATATATCATTTGACTATTACCAGCAAGATATAATCTTTCAATATTAACAATATCTGCTTCTTCAGAACTCATACTTTTCTTAATGATATCTTTAGCTACATTATAGAAAGATAATATCTGTTTAGTAGTGAAGTTAGTATCAACACTATTAGATACAGTATTTAATAAATCCATAAATTGAGTAGCATCTTTAATCTCTTTAACTTTATTCATTAAAGCCATAACAATAACTTGTTGGTGATAATTTCTTCCAAAGTCACCATTAGCAAGTTGCTTTCTATTTCTTGCATAAACTAAAGCTTGCTCACCATTTAATGTTTGAAGTCCAGGATGTATACATACAACACCAGTTCTATTAGAATCATCAGTACATAATTCTTGTTCTACATCAACTTCAACTCCACCTAAGGAATCAACTAATTTAACTAATCCCTTAAAGTTAATCTTTGCATAATAATCAATTGAAGTATCAAAATAATTTTCAATTGTTTTAATCATACAATCATTTCCATAAGCAGCAGCATGAGTAATCTTATTTTCATCTTTATTAGCCCAACAAGCTATAGGTACATATGAATCTCTAGGAATAGATAACATAGTAGCATTTAAAGTCTTAGGATTAAAAGTAATAAGAATTAACGTATCACCATTAGCAACAGCATTCTTTTCTAAAACTTCATCAGTAGAATCAATTCCCATTAAAAGAATTGTAAAAGGTTCAGTTATTTCTTTTCCAACAGAAGCAGTCTCAGTAGAAGAAGTATCAGCTTTCTTTAGTTTTTCACTCTTACTAATAACAATTTTAGTTTCATTTTCAATATTTTCATATCCAGAAATTGATGAAAATATATTTACATAACTATCTGATACAAAACAAGCATCAATATCGTTAGAATACAAGTCAACAATCATTGAAGTATAATCTCCATAGTCAACTAATTCATTCTCATCTTCTAACTTATTCTCTTTTATAATATCCATTGGAATCTTATAACCTTCAACAGATTTTTTATCAGATAAGATTCCAATTTTTAAATCACTAACATCAGAAACATCAGATATATTACTTGATGCCATAGTAATTAAATTAGAAGTATAAGTAACATATACTTTATTAATACTACTAACTTCTTTATAAACAAAACTTATTAGTAAACCAATAACTAAACAAATAATTGAATAGAGTAGCATAAATAACATTAGTAATATATGTCTCTTAACTTTTTTCGGTTTAAAAAATCTTTTAATTCTAAATAATAAAATCAAATCTATAATAATCAAAATAGCTATTACTAAATATCTTATTAGGTTTTCAATAGAACTAAGTAATAGTATTTCATATATTGCGAATACACTTGTAATAATAGAAATAATAAAAAATATAGTATAAATAAGCCATCCTTTAGGCTTTTTTTCTTCTGTCATAAACAACCTCCATTTTTATTAATCTTCTAAATAAAATTATAACTAATATATTATTTTTTATCAAGGAACCAAAAATCTATATTCAGTCTAAAACTATTATGTTGTCAAATATTGTCAAAGAAAATAATATATATATGTTTATATATTAAAAAGAATAGTTAAAAATGATAAAATAAAATTGAGAGAATAGGTGATTGTTATGAAAAAATATATATTTCTATTTATATTAGTTTCTACTCTTTTTGTAATGCCTAAGACTGTTTACGCCTATTCTGTAAGCGATTATGAAAATAGAAACTTATGTAATAACTTTGAAGTAGCAGCTTTCAAATCAGATGGATCTATCACTACAAAGAAATGTTATTCAAATTATAATGATGCAAAGAACTATATGAAAAATGATGGTTCTGAAGAATTAGCAATTATGGCAAGAGTAAGTGGAAAAGTAAAAATAGTAGATGCTAATTTAGCTTTATTAGATTTAAGCGTTAATCCAGAAACATTAACTTATTTCTATACTAATAGTGATTTATCTGGAGCATCATATACATATATGGATACAGGTTCATTATATGGAGGAGTAGATGGAGTACATATAGATTCTACATTAAACTCTAAAGGAGTATGGGTTGCTAAAGTAAAAATAGGAAACTTTACTGGATGGATTTCAGAAAAGACTTATGAAATAGTTCCTATTCAATGGGTAAAATCATCTAGTTCATATACAGTAACAAATGAATCAATTAGACATAACTATGTAGCTAAAATACAAAATACATATAGTGGAAATGCAGGAAGTACTATAGGTCCTAAACCAACTATGTTAGCAACAGGTAAATACTACAGTTATGATGGACATTATTTTTACAACGATATAAGAAAATTAATTAAAGACTATAAGAATGGTAATCATAATAACTCAGTAAATAAAAATAATAAGTATTACAATTACTACATGTATTTATCAAATCATACAAGAACAACTTATTCTTCAATTAATATTGATGAGTATATTAGAAATAGCTTGGGAATAAAAATGGATGTATATGGAAACGATGATGACGGATCATCATCTAGATTATATGGATCAGGAACATTCTTCTATTATGCTCAAGAAAAATATGGTGTAAACGCTGCTCTTTCATTAAGCTTAAGTAGAAATGAAACAGGTAATGGAAGAAGTAATCTAGCAATTAATAAAAATAATGGATTTGGACTTAATGCAGTAGATTCTAATCCACAAGAAGAAGCTGATTGGTATCCATCATTCGCAAGCAGTATTTTAGGATATGCAGATAGATGGATAACTAGAGGATATGCCTATCCAAAAGATTGGAGATACTTTGGTCCACAATTTGGAGATAAATGGATAGGAATGAATGTTAAATATGCATCAGATACATTCTGGTCAGAAAAAATGGCAGCTAATTACTATTCATTAGATAAAGCTAAAGGATTACAAGATTACAATTATTATCAGTTAGCAGTAGCTAAAGGACCACTAAAAGCATATGCCGATGCATCAACTAATTCTAAATTTATTTATGAATATCCAGAAGCAGAAGATACAATGGTAATAGTAGGTGAAAAGAACGGTTGGTATCAAGTAGTAAGTGATTTAAATATTGATAACAATAACAATGAGATAAATGGAAACTATAACTGGAATAAAACAGTATATGTACAAAAGAGTGGAGTAACATTAATTAACTCCGGTAAAAATGGTTTTATATCACCTAACTCAGTAACTGAATATCAAGATAGTGATTACACTTATGATTTAATGATACAAGATACTACATTTAAACCTAAAGTAGGTGTTTCAACTAAAAATACTAACTTTTACTATGATCCATCACTACAAAGTAAAAATGGTGAAACATTAGTAAAAAATAGAAATGTTATTATCTATAGTATAGCTTATGAAAATGGTATACCAGTATCTTACTTAGTAACATCACATTACAGATTCTGCCAAAAACATTGGGTAAGTGCAGATAGTATTCAAATAACTAATAAAGCTTATGGTGTAACAAGTGTAACAGTAAGTGGAAATCAATACACATGGATAAACTCTACTACACAAGATACAGCAGATACTCTAATCAGTGGATTATATACTAATTCATATGTACCAATACTTGAAGAAAGAATAGTAAATGGACAAAAATGGTATAAAGTACCAGTAGATATAAATGGTAATAAGAATGAATTTGGTTGGACTTTAGCATCAGCTCCAGGAGTATCTATAAAATTAGTTGGAACAATTAATAATAGTAACTTCCCAATAATAAATGCATCTAATAAAGAAATAGTACAAGGAACAAATATAGATGTTTTAAAAGATGTAACAGCAACTGATGTAGAAGATGGTAATATTACAAATAAGATAAAAGTAAGAAGTAATAACTTAAATATCCATGTTCCAGGAAAATATCAAGTAACTTATGAAGTTACAGATTCTTCAAACTTAACAACTACTAAAACAATAACAATCCAAGTTAAAGTAAATGAAAAACCAGTAATAAATGCATCTGATATAGAAATGTTAATTAATACAGAATTAAAACAAAATGTAACAGCAACAGATAAAGAAGATGGAAATATTACTAATAAGATTAAAACAACAAAGAATAATGTTAATACAAAAGTAGCTGGAGTATATGAAATAACTTATGAAGTAACTGATAGCTATAATCAAAAAACAACTAAGACAATTAAAGTAACAGTATTAAAGAATCAAAATCCAGTAATTAATGCTTCTAATAAAGTAATTGTAGTAGGAACAGAATTTAAAGAACTAGATGGAGTTACTGCAACAGATAAAGAAGATGGAAATATTACAAATAAGTTAAAAGTAATAGAAAATACTGTTAATACTAATTCTAAAGGTACTTATAAAGTAACTTATGAAGTAGTAGACTCTGCTAATAATAAAACTACTAAAACAATAGAAGTAAAAGTAATAACAGAAGAAGAACAAGCTGCTAGCGCACAACTAGTAGATGGTAATTTCTACTTTAATTATTTAAAAACAGAGAACAATAAATTAAAACTACAAGGATATCAAACAATTATAGGTATTAATAATGATTTAAATACAAATATTACATATCAAATAATATTTGAAAATATTAATAATGGTAAAGAAACTATTATTAAAGGAGAAAGAATAACAGGTATTGTACCTAAGAAAGTTTATTCTCCAGATGGTTATGATTATACATACTCATGGTTTAATGCTACAATAGATATAGATACACTTGAAATAGGTAATTACAAGATGTATGTAGTAGCTAGAACAAATAATAAATATTCAAAATCTTTAGTAGCAAACAAATCATTTAATCAACAATCAACTTATGTAAAAGCTAAAAATAATGCTTTAATAAGTAATAATTATTCTACATCTAAATCATTTGTAGAAATAAAAGTAAGAGAACAAGTCCTAGTAGAAAAAACAAGTTCATATGTTTATAATCAGTATGATAAGTATACTAAGTTCGAATTTACAAATGATAATAAATTACATTTAAGAGGTAATACTTATTCATATGGAATGGATTTAAATCCTAATGCTAAAGTAGAAAGAAAACTAATATTTGAAAATACTTCTACTTATAAAACTTATTCTAAGGATTTAGGATCTATAACTAATGGTAATTACAATGTAGCCTTACCAGAAAATGATAAACTAGATAAAACTCGTGCATGGTATGATAATAATATTGATATATCAGATATAGAAGAAGGAACATATGTAATATATATAGCTACTAAATCTAATATAAACGATATTAATGAATTTACTGAAAAGCTAGGAAGAAGTCTAGATAATGTATCAAAAACAATCAATAACAAGAAATATTCATTCACAGTAAATAAAACAAGAGGAAATAGAATAGAAATGACTGTTACTAGATAAAGAGAATATAATTAAATATTCTCTTTCCTAGTATAAGGAGGTGCTTATTATGGAAGATGTATCAATTAAAAATATATTAACAAACTACAATTATCTAAAAAAACTACATCTATTAGATGATAAAGAATTAAATAGTTTTTTATTTAATAGACAAATATCTAATGAAGAAGAAATAGTAGATTATGTAAATAATTTCATAAAACAATATGAATTACTTCCAGGTAAAGTAGATATATTAAATATTGATGATAATGATGTTAATAAGCAATCTCTAAAAGATTATATTATTTATTTAAGAGAATTAAATTATTTAGATAGTAATAATAATATCTATTTCTTTAAGAATGACTTAAATACAATAATAGAATATGATAAATATTTAAATAGTATAGATAGTACTATTCTATATCCTGAATATAGTAAATTATTAAGAAATAGAGAAATAAACAAATATATTGAAGGAATAAGTAATAATTTATTTAAATTATTAAACTCTATCAATGAAACATATTATGAAAAAATAACTAGTGGAAATGAAAAAGTAATAGAACTAATTAAGTCATTAAATACATATAAATTATGGAATAATCTTGATGAAAAGATACGATTAGTAAGATTAAAAAATGAACTAATTGGAAGACTTTTATATGTATCAGTAGAGTATATGAATGACTATTTTAAAGATTATAATGATAATAATTTAAAAAGTAATATAAGCAATTTAAAATTAGATGATGACTTATTAGAAAGAGCTAAAAATATAAAAATAGAAAAAGAAATAATGGAACAAGTAATAGAATTATATCCATATTCTATAGAAATACTAAGAAAAGGAATAAACTACAATGATGATAATATAGATAAATATTATTATGATTTAGCAGTTTCTAACGGATATCAATTAAGAAATAATACATCTAATATTAGTTACAGTATTTATAATGAAATAGATGTTCCATTAATTCCTTATAGAGATAGATTAAAATTCTTAAATAAAACGCTAAGTTACTATAATACTTATATTAAGGAAAATAATAATGACTATTTAGATAAATTTTATGAAAATCTAGATACATATATAAGAAATATTAATTACTATGACAAAGATATAAAGAATAATTATAGTATAAAAGAATTAGTAAATAATTATAAAAATCAAACTTTAAATATAACTATATCTAATGAAGTAGTAAATCTACTTCCTATTGGAACAAGAAATATAAAAGAAAGTATTTATGAAGAATTATATATTTGTAAAGATATGTATTTATATTTCTTAAATAACTATAACATTGAGATAAATGAATTTTCTAAAG
>JAFWRK010000067.1 GCA_017519965.1 Bacilli bacterium | reverse complement strand
GGAAAATTGAAGAGAGCTATCCTTAGTACGAGAGGACCGGGATGGACAGACCTCTGGTGTATCTGTTGTAGCGCCAGCTGCAGTGCAGAGTAGCTATGTCTGGAAAGGATAACCGCTGAAAGCATCTAAGCGGGAAGCCTCCTTTGAGATGAGTTTTCCCATACGTATGTAGTAAGATCCCAAATAGACGATTTGGTTGATAGGCTGGAGATGGAAGAATGGTGACATTTTGAGTTGACCAGTACTAATAGATCGAGGATTTAATCATAATTATTAATTTGATGAACACAGTATCTTAGTTTTCAGAGAATTATTTCTCATATATTTTTCTTGGTGACAATAGCAAGTGGGGTACACCTGTTCCCATCCCGAACACAGAAGTTAAGCCACTTAACGCCGACGATAGTGTAAGCTAAAATAGGACGTTGCCAAGAATTTTTTTTTTGTAAAAATTTAATAATAAGAGTAAATTTTAGTGTTTACAACTTAAGTAAAAAAATAGACTATAAGAGTTGTCTAACTCTTTTTTTTTGATTATAATTAATTGTAGGTGAAGAAAGATGGATTATAAAGTAACAACATACTCAGAAGAAGAGACAATTGAATTAGCGCAAAATTTTGAATCAGAGAAATTTCCGAATATGGTAATCTGTTTAAGAGGAGATTTAGGTAGTGGTAAAACTGTATTCACAAAAGGTTTTGCACAAGCATTAGGGATAAATGAAGAAGTAACATCTCCAACCTTTAATATAATAAAAGAATATACTACAGGTGAAATGCCTTTATATCATATGGATGTTTATAGATTAGATGGTAAAGGAGAAGAATTAGGTATTGAAGAATACTTCTATAAAGGTGGTGTAACCATTATAGAGTGGGCTGATATGATACCAGAATATTTACCAGAAGATAGATTAGATATTAAAATTAAACATTCATCAGAGGATGAAGATAAAAGAATAATAACTATTACTCCATATGGACAAGAATATGAAGATTTATGTGAGGCAGTATTATGAGATACTTATACATAGATACATCTTCTAGTTTCCTTTATACTGCAATAGTAACTGATAATAGTATTACTGCAGAAATAAAAAAGGATTATGGACAAAAATTATCAGAGAAGGCACTTCCAGAAATTGTTTCTATGTTTGAAAGTAATTCTTTATCTGCAAAAGATATAGATAAAATAATTGTAGTATCAGGACCTGGTAGCTTTACTGGAATAAGAATTGGTATTACTATAGCAAAAGTATATGCTTGGAGTTTAAAAATTCCAATAACAGCAATATCATCTATAGAAGCAATGATGATTTCTAGTGAAGCAAATACATATAAAGTTCCAATGCTAGATGCTAGAAGAAAATATGTATATACAGGTATTTATGATAAAGATAATAATGTTATACATGAACCTTCTTATATGAAATTAGAAGATATTAATAATGAATTAAAAGAATTAGATAACTTTACTATTATAAGTAATGATAAAATTGTTGGATTTGATAATATAGAAAAATATGATCCAAACATATTAAAAATTGTTCAAACATATAAAGATAGAAAAAATATTAATCCACATGCTATCAATCCAGAGTATTTAAAACTAACTGAAGCAGAGGAAAGTAAATTATAATATGTTTGTAGAGATTAATAAGGACAATATAAATGAAATAAATAATTCATTTATAAATAAAGAAGAAGTACTTAATAATTTAGATAATAATCCATTTGGAAAGTATCTAATTTATAAAGAAAATGATAATGTTATAGCATATATATATTACAGTGATATATATGAAAGAGCAGAAATAAATCAAATAGAAGTATCTTTAATCCACAGAAACTGTGGAAAAGGTTCAAAATTATTAGAAGAATTTATAAAAACTGTGGATAAAGATATAACATTAGAAGTAAATAAAGAAAATATTCCAGCTATAAAACTATATAAAAAGTATGGATTTATAGAAAAAGCAATTAGAAAAGGCTATTATAATGGAATAGATGGATTATTAATGGAAAGAAAAAAGACTCTTTAACTAGAAAAAAAGAGTCTTTTGTGCTAAAATAAGTTCGAATTGAAAAGAGGTATACTATGAAAGATTTATATGTTCTAGGAATTGAAAGTAGTTGTGATGAAACAAGTGCATCAATAGTTAAAAATGGTACTGAAGAAATAGCAACAGTAATATCAAGTCAAATAGATATTCATAAAGATTTTGGTGGAGTAGTACCAGAGATTGCTAGTAGGCAACATGTAAAAAATGTCACAATGGTATTAGAAGAATGTATGGAAAAAGCCAATATGAAAATGAAAGATATAGATGCTATTGCTATTACTTATGGACCTGGATTAATAGGATCATTATTAATAGGATTAGAAACAGCTAAAACTCTTTCATTTGTATATAATAAGCCATTAATTCCAGTTCATCATATAGCAGGACATATATATGCTAATAGTTTAGTAAAAGAAATGAAGTTCCCATTACTAGCAGTAGTAGTAAGTGGTGGACATACTGAATTAATTGAAATGAAGAAACATTATGATTTTAATAAACTTGGTGGAACCTTAGACGATGCTATAGGAGAATGCTATGATAAAGTAGCAAGAGTAATAGGATTAGAATATCCTGGAGGACCTAAAATTGATAAGTTAGCAAAAGAAGGAAAAGATACATATAAATTACCAGTACCTTTACAAGATGATAGCTATAATTTCTCATTTAGTGGATTAAAAAGTGCTGTTATAAATTTAGCTCATAATGAAGAACAAAGAGGGAATAAAATTAGAGAAGCAGATTTAGCTACATCATTCCAAAAAGTAGCAGTTGAATCAATAATAATAAAAGTTAGAAAAGCAATCATAGATAAGAATATTAAGAATATGATACTAGCTGGTGGAGTTGCTGCTAACAAAGGATTAAGAGAAGCAATGACTAATTTAGCAAAAGAATTAAATGTAGACTTAACTATACCAGATATGAAATATTGCACAGATAATGCAACTATGATAGCAGCAGCGGGTTATTACGCATATTTAGATGGAAGAAGAGCAGATATGAACTTAAATTCAGTATCTCAATGTGAATTAAAATAAAAAAAAGACATCACCTAGTGTGATGTCTTTCTTTTACCCACAGCAATTGTGAATAAAATCGCCTCTGAGTCATATAATGAATCTCATTACCTGTATTATACCACATTATTTGAAAAAAGTAAAATCTTATTATAGATTGATAAAAAAAGCTTTTCCTAAAAGTAAAATATGATATAATGTAATATAGAATAGGGAGGCTAGATGATGGTAAATAGAATAGTATTAAATGAGACATCATATTTTGGTCGTGGAGCTAGAAAAAAACTAGTAGATGAAATAAAATCAAGAGGCTTTCACAAGATATTACTTGTAACTGATAAAGCTTTATATGATTCAAGATTAGTAGATAAAGTAACAAAGGTATTAGAACATAATACAATTGGATATTATCTATTTGATGGAATCAAACCAAATCCAACAGTTAAAAATGTTCAAGATGGATTGCTTATGGCAAATATAAACAATGTTGATTGTATTATAGCAGTTGGAGGAGGAAGTGTAATAGATACAGCAAAAGCAATATCTATAATTATGACTAATCCAGAATTTAATGATGTTGTTAGTTTAGAAGGAGTAGCAAATACAAAAAATAAAGGACTTCCTTTAATAGCTCTTCCTACTACATCAGGTACTGCTGCAGAAGTAACAATAAATTATGTTATCACAGATGAGGCAAGAACAAAGAAAATGGTTTGTGTAGATACACATGATATTCCTTTAGTTGCAATTATAGATCCAGATTTAATGGATGGAATGCCACAAAGTTTAGCAGCAGCAACAGGAATGGATGCATTAACTCATGCTATGGAAGGATATATTACAAAAGCAGCATGGTTAGTAACAGATATGTTTCATATAAATGCCATGGCTTTAATATATAAGAATCTAGAAAAAGCTGCAAATAATAAAGATCAAACAGCTATTGAAAAGATGGCATATGCACAATATATAGCAGGAATGGGATTTTCAAATGTAGGACTAGGAATAGTTCATTCAATGGCCCATTCATTAGGAGCATATTTTGATACACCACATGGAGTAGCAAATGCAATATTACTTCCACACGTAATGAGATTTAATGGAAAAGTATGTCCTAATTTATTTAGAAATATGGGATATGCATTTGGCTTAGATATGAGTAATACAAATGATGAAGAAGCTGTAGAAAAAGTAGTAGCAGCAATTACAGAATTATCAAAAAAATTAAATATTCCACAAACATTAAAAGAAGTAAATATACCAGAAGAAATGATACCTACTTTAGCAAAACAAGCAATTAATGATGCATGTACACCTGGAAATCCAAGAGATGTTACAGTAGAAGATATTATTAATATATATAAAGAAGCTTATTAAAAGAGAGGGGAAATAGAGATGTTAAGATCAAAAGTTGGAAGCAGTATTGATATAGATAGCTATGTAGCCGGAGAAGAAACTGCTAGAATTGCAACTGAAGGTATGGAGTATGGAAAATTAGGAATGCTTTATACATCAGTAAAAAATGATATTAAAGAATTAGTAAAAGGTGTTAGAAGTGTAACTGATATGCCAATTATTGGATGTACAAGTAGTGGAGCTATCATGACACCAGAAGGAATAATAACTTCAGAGCAAGGATTTGCTGGAATGTTAACTCTAGATGATCCAGATATGATAGTTGGAGTAGCATGTCATGAAGCAGGAAAAGATCCAAGAGCAATAGGTAGAAAAGTTGCAATAGAAGCAGTTGAAAATGCAAGAACTACAAGAGCTCCAGGATACTTCTATATGGTAGCTAGTCCAAAAGAAGAAGAAGAATATCTAATGGGAATTCAAGATGTTATCGGAAGAGTTCCAATGTTTGGAGGAAGTGCTGCAGACGATACAGTAGAAGGAGAATGGAAAATATTCTGTAATGATAAAGTATTTTCAGATGGAGTAGCAGTAGCATTCTTCTATACAGATAACGAAATTGCAACATCTTATACTGGAGCATATAATGAAACTAAAAATATAGGTATTATAACTGAAGTAAAAGATAATCGTACTTTAGTAAGTATAGATGGAATATCTGCATTAAAGAAATATGCACAATGGATAAATGAAAAACCAGATAATTTAAAAGGACAAAATCTTTTAGTAGCTTCTATAACAAAGCCATTAGGAGTAAAAGATCCATTAGGAAATTTAACAGTAATTCGTCATCCAATGTTTGGTAACGATATGGGAACTAAAACAACAGCAGATGATACAATTACATTAGGAAATAAAGTAGTACCAGGAACTGCAATTATCCAATTAGAAGCAACAGTAGAAGAACTAATTAATTCTACAGGTGCTACATTAAATGATGTTAGAAAGAAATTATATACAGAACCAGCAGCATACTTCTTAGTTCACTGTGGTGGAAGAAAATTAGGAATTGGAGATAGAATTGAAGAAGTACATAAACAATTAGTAAAAGAATCAAAAGGTGTACCATTTATAACTATCTTTACATTTGGAGAATATGGATATGATGAACATTCATCAAATATCTGTGGTGGATTAATGTTATCATTCACAGCATTCGGTAAGAATTAGGAGGTAAAATGAGAAACCTTGTTAATGGAAAAGAAATAGATTCAACTGATGGGCAAGCAATAGAGGTACGTAATCCTGCTAATAATCAGTTAATAGCAACTGTACCATCATCAACAGAAGAAGATGTTGATTATTGCGTAAAATGTGCAGTAGAAGCTCAGAAAGGATGGGCAGAAACTCCATTACACGAAAGAGGAAGAATATTAGAAAAGTTTATAACTCTTGTAGAAAGAGATGCTGAAACACTAGCAATGACATTATGCCGTGAAACAGGAAAACCTATAAGAGAAGCACGTGCAGAAATAGCAAATACAAGAACATTTGTATCTGCATATATAGAAAGAGCAAAACATCTTTATGGAATTACTATTCCAGAAGGAAATGAACCAGGACAAGAAGGAACAATACAATATACTATTAGACAACCAATTGGAGTAGTAGCTTGTATAATACCTTTTAACTTTCCATGTGATTTATTTGGACAAAAGGTTCCAAGTGCTCTAATAATGGGAAATGCAGTTATAGTTAAACCATCTACATATAACCCATTAACATTACACAAATATTGCTTATTATTAAAAGAAGCAGGAATACCTGATGGAGTAATAAATTGTTTATCAGGAGAAGGCCCTATAGTAGGACAAGCTTTAGCTAGACATAAAGGAGTTCATCTTGTTAGTGTTACAGGATCAACAGCAGTAGGAATGGAAACAATGGCTACAGCATCACAAAATTTAACACACGTTATGTTAGAGTTAGGTGGAAATGATGCCTTCATCTTAGATAAAGATGGAGATCTAGACTTAGCTGTAAATGAATTAGTATGGGGAAGATTATATAATACTGGACAAGTATGTTGTGCTAGTAAACGTTTCTTAGTACATAATTCAATTAAAGATGAATTTACTAGAAAAGTAATTGCAAGAATCAGTAGAATGAGAGTTGGAGATCCAATGAATGAAAATACTGAAATTGGATGTTTAATAAATGAAAAAGCTTCAGAAAGAGTTGAAGAACAAGTAAGAACTACATTAAAACAAGGAGCAAGAATTGCCTTTGGTGGTAGAAGAAATGGAGCTTATTTTGAACCAACAGTTTTAGTAGATGTAACAAAAGATATGGATGTTATGAAAGACATGGAAATATTTGGACCAGTAATTCCAATATGTGGATTTGATAATATAGATGAAGCTATAGAAATAGCAAATCAATCAAGTTTTGGATTATGTGGAAACATAATCACAAATGATATGAATAATGCCTTCAAAGTAGCAAATAAGCTAGAAGTAGGAGGAGCTATTATCAATGGAGCAAGTTTCTTCCGTTCAGCAGAAATGCCATTTGGAGGATGGAAACATTCTGGTATAGGTAATGAAGGAATATCAACTACATTACAAGAAATGTCTAGAATTAAAACAATAGTATTAAAAAATGTATTAAAGTAGAGTAAATCTCTACTTTTTTTGTTAAATTGACTAAAGAATACAAGTATAGTATAATATGCGATAGGAGTGATGAGTATGACACTATATTCAAATCAAATTAAAGGATTCACAATATAGTGGCACCACATCTTTATTAATTTAGATGTAGGTGTCTTGTTTTCATAGTGCCTACATCTGTATAAAACCTGTACAGATGTATAGGTTTTTTTATTGAAAGGTGTGAGTTAAATGATAGAAATAGGTTTAAATAAAGTAGAAAAGTCTTTTGGAAATAAAAAAGTATTAAAGAATATAAGTTTTGAAGTAAAAACAAATGAAAAAGTAGCATTAATAGGTCAAAATGGTAGTGGAAAAACAACATTATTAAAGTTAATATCTAAAGAAGATAATCCTACTAGTGGAGAAATAACAATAAGAAAAGATGCAACTATTGCAGTATTAGAACAAAAACCAAAAGTAGAATGGAATAACATAATAGTAAAAGATATTTTATATTCATCATTTGCAAAGATAAATGAATTAGAAAAGAAGTTAAAAGTAGAAGAAGAAAAACTATCAACTGCAACAGATAAAGATTTAGAAAAAGTAATTAAAAGATATACTAATCTACAAGAAGAATTTATTAGTTTAGGTGGTTATGAAATTAATTCTAAAGTAGAAAAAATTATAGCCGGATTTAAAGTAGAAAAATTAATTGATAAAAAATATGCAACACTATCTGGAGGAGAAAAAACTATTATTAATCTAATGGTTATACTATTACAAGAACCAGATATTATGTTATTAGATGAACCAACCAATCATCTAGACATTGATACATTAGAATGGTTAGAAAACTTTTTAAAGAATTGTAAAAAAACAATTCTAATAGTATCTCATGATAGATATTTTCTAGATAAGGTAGTAACTAAAACAATCTTAATTGATAATGGAGAATCAGAAATATTTAATGGTAATTATTCTTATTATTTAGAAGAAAATGAAAATAGAATAATGAGAGAATTCAATGAATATAAGAATCAACAAAAACAAATTGATGCAATGAAAAGTTCAATAAAAAGATTAAGAGAATATGGAAAATTAGCATATCCATGTGGAGAAAAATTCTTTAGAAGAGCAGCATCAATAGAAAAAAGATTAGAAAAAATTGAAGTATTAGATAAACCTAATGAAAAGAAAACAATTCCATTAAACTTTGAATTTGATAAAAGAAGTGGAAATGATGTAATAGAATTAAATAGATTCAATTATTCAATAGGAGATAAAGAATTATTTAAAAATACAAACTTATTTATAAAATATCAAGAAAGAGTTTGTTTAATGGGAAAAAATGGTAGTGGAAAATCTACTTTAATTAAAGAAATAATAAATGGTAATCCAAAGATTAAAATAGGTTCTAATATAGAAATTGGATATATACCACAAGAAATAATATTTGAAGATGAAACAATAACAGTATTAGAAGAAGCCCATAAATATTTTAATGGTCCAGAAGATAATTTAAGAAGTGCATTATATAAATTCTTATTCTATGGAGAAGGAGTATTTGTAAGACTAAATAAATTATCTGGAGGAGAAAGAATAAGATTAAAAATGTTTTGTTTAATGCAAAAGAAAAATAATTTACTTATATTAGATGAACCAACAAATCATATAGATATTAATACAAAAGAAATACTAGAAGAAGCACTTAATAATTATAATGGAACTATATTATTAATATCTCATGATAGATACTTTATTAATAAAGTAGCAACTAGAATTGTTTATTTAGAGAATAAGAATATAAAGAGTTACGTTGGTAATTATGATGATTATAAAAATACTTTGATAAGACAAAATAAAATATCCACAAATTAGTGGATATTTTTTTTACTTAAATATTCTACTAAAGAATACAGTAGGTAGGACATTATACATAAAATAACTATACTAGTAATTACCAAATTAATATGAAATACAGAAGACCCATAAGTAATAAGATAACCTAATCCTTTTTTAGATACTAGTAGTTCTCCCATAATAACTCCAATAAAATTCATAGAAAGATTAATTTTTAAAGCACTTATAATATTTATAAAATTAGATGGAATTATTACTTTAAGAAAAATATTTTTATTATTAGAATGAAATGTATTCATAAGTTTAATGTATTTTGAATCAGTATTTATAAAACTAGTATAAATATTAATAGTAGTTACAAATATACTAATTAATAATCCCATAATAATTATTGATTTAATTCCAGCACCTGCCCAAATAATTATTAGTGGACCTAAAGCTACTTTAGGTAATGAATTAAGAATAGTTAAATAGGGATCAATTATTTTAGAAATAATTGGTACAAAATACATAATTGTAGCTATTAAAAAACTAATTATAAAAGATATTATAAAACTAATAATTATTTCATACATAGTTATAGATATATGATTTAATAATGTTCCATCAATAAGTAATTTATAAGTTGTATTGATTATTTCCATAGGACTAGATGTTAGAAATGAATTTATAAATTTAATTCTTACTAGTAGTTCCCAACCAAATAGGAATAAAAATATAATTAAAAATCTAAATAAAATAACTAGTATTTTTTCTCTTTTAATTTTTTTTAAATATTTTTTTCTTTCAGGAGACATCTAAATCCCTCCATATCTGATCTAATAATTGATTAAAATTACCATCTAATTTACGAGAGTAATAATCTAAATTATTAAAAGGTATTAAATAAATATTTTTTATTTTTGCAGGTCTTTTAGTTAATACTATTATTCTATCTGAAATACTAAGTGCTTCACCAATATCATGTGTAACCATAATAGCAGTTATATTTTCATTTTTAATGATATTAAAAATATCTTCTCCAATAGTTAATCTTGTCTGTGAATCTAAAGCTGATAAAGGTTCATCTAAAAGTAATATATCAGGCTTTAAAGCAAGAGTTCTAATTAGTGCTACTCTTTGTCTCATACCTCCAGATAAATTATCAGGATACTTATTCATGAAATCTTCTAACTCATATTTTTTCAATAGAGATTTAACATACTTAATATTTTCTTTAGTTAGTTTTTTATTAACTTCTAATCCAATTAAACAATTATCTAAAATAGTTCTCCAAGGAAATAGGCAATCACTTTGTAACATATATCCAACATTAGTATTATTCTTTATAATAAGATTACCTTTATAATCTTTATCAGTACCAGAAAGAACAGAAAGTAGAGTAGATTTACCACAACCTGAAGGACCTATAATAGATATAAATTCTCCTTTAGAAAGATTAAAACTTATATCTTCAATAGCTAATATTTCATTCTCTAAATCTTGATATTTTTTAGATAAACTATCTACTGAAAGTATTATTTTATCTTGCATAAATTAATCTATTATAATCAACTTTTTTATCAATTATTCCATATTCAATCATTATATCTTGAAGATGGTCAAATGACTTTTTAGAAAAATAAGTTGATTTAGGCCATGCAGTAATATTTTTATAGCTTTCAACAGCATTTTCTATTGTTTCTAACTTAGTATCTGCAAACTGTGGTTTTATTATTTTTGCAATTTCAAATGAATCATGACTATTAACAAAGTCTAATCCTTTTTGTATTGCTTTAGTAAAGGATACAATTGTATCTGGATTTGCTTTAATAAAACTTTTTTTAGCAGAATATGAAGTATATGGAACTATACCACCAAGTTCACCTAATGATGCAACTATATATCCGTATCCTTGATCAACTACTTCACTAGCAGTAGGTTCAAACAATGAAACAAAATCTCCATTACCCCCAATAAAAGAGCCACTCATTGCAGCAAAGGCAACGCTAGTATCAATTTCAACTTGATCTAAGTCAATATTATTTTTTCTTAAGATATATTCAAGAGTCATTTCAGGCATACCTGCAGCACGTCCACCTATAATCTTCTTACCAATTAAATCTTTAAGTTCAAAGTTTTTAATTTTTTTTCTTGAAACTATGAATGATCCATCTTTTTGAGTTAATTGAGCAAATGTTTTTAAATAATCTTTTTCACCTGCATTATATACGTAGATAGTAGCTTCACTTCCACAAAAACCAATATCAGCATCACCAGATAAAACAGCAGCAGTAACTTTATCAGCACCTGTGAATAAAAATCTCCATATAGTCGACACAATTCGATTAGTAATTGGTTCAAGTAAACTATATAAATTTATATATTTGATTCAGTTGATTTATATAAGGAGGAATAGTAATGGAAGATAGTAAATCAAAAAAGTTTTTGAAAATAGTATTTGTTTTCATAATAGTATTTATTTTTGTATTAACAGAAAGTGTTTTAGCAGAAGAAATTGTTTCAAAAGTAGATTTTCATAATTATGTAGCTTCTGGTGGAGATTATGTAACAATAATGGATACAAAAAGAAAAATGGAAGTAGATTATATGAAAGTAGATATTGATACAAAAGAAGGAGATAAATATGATGTAAGATTTAAATATTCAAAAGATTGGTTAAAGACAAAAAAGACTTTAGCTGTAAAAAAAGGATTAACTGCTAAAGGTAAAAAATCAACAATTTATTTTATTCCTAAAAAAGGTAAATGTCCTGGAAAAAAATCACAATGTGTAAGAGTACCAGTAGTAGATGGAATATCTACTGAAACTAAATTAATTGATTCAGATGAAATATTATATGGGATAGAAATATATAATGGATCAGCATTCGGATGGATGTTAGAAGTAACTGGAACATATTGTTTTGTAAGATATGATGATGAAGTCGACCAATAGTCTACAAAATTCTACTAAGAGGGTATGTAGAAGTAAACCAATAGATGATACATTTTAGATGATTGATATATATCAATCATCTATTTTAGTAATGAAGGGAGGTAGTTATATCCTTCAAAAGTTTTCTTTTAACATACTTTTAATACGAAAAAAACTATGATAACATTGGAATTGAAAAAATGCATGAAGGGAGTATTATCATGGATTTAGAGAAAATGGGAAAATTCATAGCCGAAATGAGAAAGAAACATTCACTAACTCAAAGTCAGTTAGGTGAAATGTTAGGAATAAGTGGTAAAGCCATATCAAAATGGGAGAGAGGAATAAGTGCACCTGATATTTCTTTATTAAATGATCTTAGTAAAATTCTAGAAGTAAGTGTATCTGAAATCTTAAATGGAGAAAAAGATATATCTGAAGATAAAGCAAATAATGTAAATGTTAAAGTAATAGATGCTTATAATAAGATCTTTAAGAAGAAATATACAAAAGTAATTTTTATATTAATATCATTGTTATTATCATTAATTATTTTATTTTCAGTAGCTTATTTAATCACCAATTATAATAAATGTTTCGTATATAAACTTTCAAGTGGAAGCGAAGAATTCTACCTAGAAGGACTAATAGCAAGTAATCAAAAAGAGAATAGTTTACTAATAACAGGTATTTCATATTATGGAGAAGATTATCAATCAGAGGATGCTAAGAAATATAATAAGATTAAAACAGAAGTAATGATAAATCAAAAAGTAATTGGCAGAACAATTAAAATGTTGGAAAATGATTCCATAGAAAAAGCATTAAATGATAACTATTTGATAGTTAATGAGAACCCAAAAATAACTGACTATATTATTAAAAAAAATATAAAAAATATTGCAATAATTATTACGCTATATGGTCAAGATGATCTAAAAGAAAAATATGTCATACCTTTAAAAATAGAAAAAAAGTTTTCAAATAATCGATTAGTCTATTAAGGAGAATATAAAATATATGAAAAAAAGTTTATTATTTTTGGCTGCTGTAGCAGCAATATTATGTCCAACATTAGTTCATGCACAAGAAATGCCTACAATTGAAAGTACAGAAGAACCTTTAGCCGAAACAACAAAATATTTTAAAACAGTTACAAATTTAGAAGAAGCAAGATTACAAATAAATAGTATGGGAGAAAACGAAAGACAAGCAAGTTATTCAGTTGAAATCAGTGAAGAAGAATATAATAATGCACCTACTGAACCAGAAAGAGGTAATCCAGCATCAGTAGAAACTACATATAAAAAATTAACTACAACAATTACAGCTGTATCCAGCTATTATCAATATAAGACTGTACTATTTTGGAAAACAATACCTTCAGTAAGAAGTCATGATATTATTGGTATTGGTATGCCAAGTAATGTACAAGTTTATGGAACTCCAGATTTTCAACAATATTATTGCTATTCTGGAGGAAATTGTTATACTTCGTCTGCATATGTTCCAAAAACTGGAACTTATGGAGCTGGAGCTACATATAAACTAGCTGAAGGAACATTGACAACCCTAAAAGCTACATTCTACTTTGATATTATAAAGAATACTAGTTCAACATTAACAGGATTAAGTGCAGCTGGTGACTACGCTCATGCAACTACAACAGTAAGTTCAGATACAGCACAAAATTATTCAGTTGTAGGTGGAGGACTATCACTAAACAGCTCAATCAGTGGATATTATGATAGTATTCAAAGTGCTATAGCAACAATGAGTGTTTATTGGTAATAATAAAAGGCTTATATTTTTATATAAGTCTTTTTTTGTCTAATTTTTATATAAAAGATATTTAAAAAATAACTTTAATATGTTATATTATTATATATAATAGCAAAGTATGGTTTAAAGAGAGTTGATATTATGAAAAATGAAGACAATAAAATAATAAAAGATGATAATAAAGAAGAAAATAAAAAGTATATTTTAATTATATTTTTACTTCTTATAGTAATCAGTATAGGATATGCAACATTATCTTCTACACTTAAAATTAAAGGAAATGGTGGCATCGATAAAATAAGATGGGATGTTCACTTTGAAAATGTTGTAGAAGATAGTTATAAAGCTACTATTATTAAACCTGCAACAATATTAGGAAATACTACTAATATAGAATATGATGTTAACTTATCTGTACCTGGAAGCTATTATACATTTGAAACAAGTGTAAAAAATGGTGGAACAATTGATGCTAAATTAGCTACAAATCCAACACTAACTGGTATATCACCTGAACAAGATGTGTATACTAATTATACAGTTACATATTCAGATGGCAAGCCAATTAGAGTAGGAGATGTAATTAAATCTGGAGAATCTAGAAAGATTAAAGTATTAGTTGAAATAGAAAGAGATTTAAGTGTTAGTCAATTGCCAACAACACAACAAGTTTTAAACTTAGGTGTTGATTTAGATTATATTCAAGCAGATTAAAATAATAATATAAACGGGGTAGAAGTATGTCAGATAGAAAATATAATAACATTCTAGTACTTGCTGTTCTAGGTTTCTATGTAGCTTTTTATAGATTTTTCTTATCATATAGTAAAGAAAATATAGCTATTATGATGAACATTTCAGCAATTATAGTATTAACTTTTATAGCATTATTACTATATGGATTTAGAAGAGATAATTTAAATAGACTAAAAAAGAAAATTCTTTTTATGACTATTACAGAAGTAATTACATTTTTAGTAATATCGTATGCTTTAGGAATGGTAACAGGATATGGAAAGAATACAATAGAGTTATCTGTTAATTCTATAATAGGAACTATAATAATTCCAATTATCTATATAATAGCAATAGAAATATTTAGATATTCCATATTAAATGCTAATAAAGATAAAAAAATAGTAATATATATAACAACAATTTTAATAACAATATTAGAAATTACTATGGGAACACAAAATGTACTAATGTATAATTTTGAAACAATATTTAAAGCAACTTCTGCCATAGTTATTCCAATAATAATTAAAAATATTGCAGTAAGCTATGTAACAATGAATGGTGGATTAAAACCAGTATTGATATATAGATTAATAATGGATATGTACTTAATAGTAGCTCCAATTAAACCAGAATTAGGTGAATACTTAACATCTGTAATTGGAATACTACTTCCAACATTCATTTATATGTATGCTACTAGATATGTTGATGATGATATTGAAGTATTAGAATCAGAAGAAGATGAAGAGAAAAAACCTAGTAAACTTGATAAGTTATCAAGATTATTAGATATACCAGCAACTATATTTATAGTTATATTAGTAATGCTAATATCTGGTAAATTCACTTATGCCATAATTGGTGTAGGATCTGGATCTATGACACCACAAATATGTAAAGGTGATGGAGTAATATATAAACAAGTTAAATCAGAAGATGATTTCAAAGTAGGAGATGTAATAGTCTTCAAGAGTGGATCAAAAATGATTATCCATAGACTAGTTGATACAAGAGTTGAAGGAAATACTACTTATTACATAACTAAAGGTGATGCTAATAATGGTAATGATAACATTAATTTAACAATAGAAAATATAAAAGGTAGAGTAGTATTTAAGATTAAGTATATTGCCATACCTAACTTATGGTTAAAGGATATAATAGAGAAGGAGTAATAGTTATGAAAAAAGAATTAAAAATAGGGGCCTTAATAGTTGCAGTAATTGGTTTAATAATTGTATCTGCATTATTATATAAAAATGGATATGTAAACTATTTAATTGTAACAGGAACATTATTAGTAGTAACTGCTATTGCTTTATTTAATCTAGTTGTTACTAATAGATCTGAAGAAAGTATTTATAATAGTAAACTAAGACAAATACTAAAAACATATGATTCTATATTAGTAAAAAGTAAGAATTTACCAAAGTTAGATGAAAAAAATATTATTAGAGTTGACTCTATAGAAGATTTAGTAGATGCTCAAGTAGAAATAAGAAAACCAATTTATTATCAAGAACAAACTGAGTCATGTGCATTCATTTTATTAGATAATAAAGAAGCATGTATTTATATTTTGAAACTAAATAATGATGTTTTATCACCAATAGAAATAGTTTTAAATGAATTAGATATTAAGCACAAACAAGCTCAAAATAAAGATGAAATAGTAGCTGATGAATTATTAAAGGATATTGATAAGACTACTATTGTTAGAGTTAATAAAGGTAAATATGTTAAAGTTTCTCCAATAAGAAAGAATAAAGATAAGAAAGAGGAACAAAAAGAAGAACCTAAAAAAGAAGAAGCTCCAAAACAAGAAGTAAAGGAAGAGCCTAAAAAAGTTGAAGCTCCAAAAGTAGAAGTAAAAGAAGAGCCTAAAAAAGTTGAAGCTCCAAAACAAGAGGTAAAGGAAGAACCTAAAAAAGTTGAAGCTCCAAAACAAGAAGTAAAAGAAGAACCTAAAAAATCCCCAGAACCTGTGGAAAAAGTTCAATTTGATGAACCTATATTAGTTCCAATTCAAGAAGAACCTGTGGATAAAAATGCTAAAGATTTTATAAATAGTGTTAATGAATTAAAAGATAAGGTTCCAGTAGAAAAAAAGAAAAAAGATAACAAAGAAGATAAAAAAATAGAAGAATTAGCATAAGATAACATTAGTTATCTTTTTTTATTTTTATCATAATCTTTAATAAGGAGATGATAAGAATATATAAAGTAGGAATATATATTAGATTATCAAAAGAAGATGATAAAGATAAAAATATTGAGAGTGAGAGTATAACAAATCAAAGAAATCTAATAATGGAATATATTAATAATAATAACTTAACATTAGAAAAAGAATACGTAGATGATGGTATATCAGGTACTACTTTTAATAGACCGGGTTTTAATGAATTAATAAAAGATATTGAGAATAAAAAGATAAATATGGTAATTACAAAGGATTTATCAAGACTAGGAAGAGATTATATAAAAAGTGGTTATTATTTAGAAGAATATTTTCCATTAAAGAAAGTAAGATATGTATCACTTTTGGATAATATAGATACATTTAATAATAATTCAAATATAGATATAGCTCCTTTTAAAGCTTTATTTAATGATATGCAAAGTAAAGATACATCTAAAAAGATAAGATCAATTTTAATTAATTTAAAAAAACAAGGATTATTTGTTGGCAATAGTGCTTGCTATGGATATAAAAAAGATAAAAATGATAAACATAAATTAGTAATAGATAATTATTCTTCCAAAATAGTAAGAAAAATATATGATATGTATTTAAATAATGTAAAAGTAAAAGATATAGTAGATTATCTAAATAATAAAAAAATACAAACTCCTAAGGATTATAAGAATAATAAAAATATTCATAAGTGGAGTAATACTAGTATTTACCAAATACTACATAACTATATGTATACTGGAAATATGACTCAAGGAGTACAAACTAAACTTAGTTATAAATCTAATAAAAGGATTTTCTTAGATAAGAGTCATTGGATAATAGTACCTAATACACATGAAAGTATAATAAGTGAAGAAGAATATTTTAAGATTAATAATTTTATTCACACCATTTGATAAAATTAATTCAATATCAATACCTTCATCTTTAAAATATCCATTTTCAATAGCAACATACATAGGTGCATAAAAAATAGTATGAGCAACTTCACTAACTTTTATTTTAGTTAATGTAACATCTTTTTCTTTCTTATTAATTTGAAAAAGAACGCTACAAGCACATACAAATATTAATAAACAAAATAATAAATAACTAATTATTCTTTTCATTTTTTCCTCCTCTTCAAAGTATTATATGAGCATATAAAAAATGTGTTATACTTAAGATGAGGTGATTATATGAAATTCATAGTAATATCTGATATACATGGTATTAAAACAAATTTACCAAAAATAAAAGAAAGATTTAAAAAACTTGAGTGTGATAAGTTAATAGTACTAGGAGATCTATTTTATATAGGTCCAAGAAATGACATGATAGATGGATATGACATAGATTATGTTAAAAACTTTTTAAATTCATTTAAAGATAAAATAATATGTATAAAAGGAAATTGTGATTCAGAAGTAGATGAAATGGTATGTGAGTTTCCAATAGTACATGGATTAGGAGTAGTCTCAACATTAAATGAAGATATATATTTAACACATGGTCATATTTATAATGAAACAAATTGGAATAAACAAAATTCTACACTTTTATTAGGCCACTATCATATTCCATTTATTAAGAATATAGAAACTAATACATTTATTAATCCAGGTTCAATTTCATTACCTAAAGATAATCATGATCCTAGTTATTTATTCTATAATGAAAAAGAGTTTATAATCTATGATATTCATGACAATATAATTGCAAAAAAAGTACTTAGCTAGTAAAATAGACAATGTGTCTATTTTTTTGATGGACCTTAATTATAACTTGCAATTTCAATAGTTTTGTGTTATAATAAGGCCAATTAATGTTTAGGGGGAAAGTATATGAACAAGATCATTGAGAAATCAAAAAAATTCTTAACACTATTTCTTGTTGCTGCTATAGCTTTTATTACTTTAACTACAAGTACTAGAGCTGTAACTGAAACTATTAATGTTGGTGATGCACAAGACCTAGAAGCATATATTGGTGGAGTACAATTCGCAACAAAAAGAACAACAGATGGTGGATATTTATACTGCTTAGAGATGGCAAAAAAGACTACTATGAATACTACTGCAACTTATACTGGAGATAGAGATGCAGGAATAGCTAACATAGTAATGAATGGATTCCCAAGTAATAGTTTTACTGGTGATGATCTAAAAGATTATTACATTACACAAACTGCTATTTGGTGGTATCTAGATGAAACAACAGGAACAACAAACTTAGGAGAAGTATTTAAAGAAACTGGTTCTGATGATTATAACATGAGAGGTTATGTTAAATCATTAGTTGAAAGTGGTATAAGAGCTAAAGCTAATGGATACAATACTACAAATCTATCAGTAAATGCTCCTAATGCACAATTATCAATAGATGGTAATTACTATAGTTCAGAATTAATAGAAGTTAGTACAAATGCAAGTACTTATACAGTTAGCTTAGAAGGAGCTACTGCTGGTACAAAAATAATTGGTGCTAATAGTGGTAATGAAGGAACTACATTCAATAGTAATGAAGGATTTATCGTAAAAGTTCCTACTAATGAAATTGAAAGTACTTCATATTCATTAAAAGTAAATGTAACAGCTAATGGAGTAGTATACAAAGCATTAGAATATACTCCAGCAGATGCTGATATGCAAAAAGTTACTCCAGGAACTATTGAACCATCAGATGATAAAATTACAGCAAGTATTGATTTAAGTTTAATTACTTCTAAAGTAAGAGTAATTAAATATGATGCAAAAACTAATAATGTTCTTCCAGGAGCAAAATTAGTAGTAAAAGATAGTGATGGAGATGTTATTACATCATGGACATCAACTACAAATGCTCATGTAATTAGAAACTTAACTAATGGTACTTATACTGTTGAAGAAACAGAAGCACCAGAAGGTTATGAATTAAGTAATGAAAAAGTAAGTTTCACAATTAACTCTGGATCAGATGATGTTACAGTTAAATTCTATAACAGTCCAAAAGATCAAACTGTAGTTAATATTACAAAAATAGATTCAGAAACTGGTAACACATTACCAGGAGCTGTATTAGTTGTAAAAGATTCAAAAGGTAATGAAGTTGAAAGATTTACAACTACAAATGAAGCTCATGTAATAACTGGTTTAGAATATGGATCTTATACATTAAGTGAAGTATCAGCACCAGAAGGATATAAGAGAAGTGATGAAGTAATTGAATTTACTTTAGATGATGATCATTTCACATATCAAATAGTTTACGCTAACTACAAGAGTGTAATAGTACCAGATACATCAACAAACAGTCTAATATTTACAATCATAGGTATTGCTTTAATTGGATCAGGTTTAGGATTTGTATACAAGAATGGTAAAAAAGCTAAATAATAAAAGAACTAAAAGAATCTCTCCTAACTTGACAGCCGTAATTGGCTCTCTAGTCATAATGATTGGAGGATTCTTTCTTTCTTATAACTACATTCAAACAATGAAGGTAGAAACATACGATTCTATGGCTAAGTTAATCTATAAAGAAGAAGATAACAAAGCTGAAGTAGTAGAAGAAAAAGAAACTAAAAAAGAAGAAACAGGGTCCAAAGAAGATATAACTAATGAAGTAAATGAAACATATATCGGGTATTTATCTATACCGAAGATAAATCTAAAAAAAGGATTCTTTAGAGAAGATTCTAAAGAAAATGATGTAGAAAAAAACATATATATAGTTAAAGGGTCATCATATCCTGATGTAGAAAAAGGTAACTTCATAATAGCTGCCCATTCTGGAACAGGATGGAAAGCATTCTTTAATGACTTATATAAATTAGTAATAGGTGACAATGTAATTGTTACTTACAATGAAAAAGAATATACATATAATATTAAAAAAATATATAAACAAGAAAAAACAGGAACAATTGCTATATATAGAAATTATAATGAAACAACATTAACTCTAGTAACATGTACAAATAATGATTCAAAAACACAAACAGTATATATAGCAGAATTAACAGAAGTAAAATAAAAAGGAAAAATGGGGGTGAAGATTTATGGCAACTCTATCTTTACTAGAAAAATTAGCAATAATTTTTGAAGTGTCAAAATCTTCAATAGTATTTCTAGTAGCAATAATGTTATTAATATTTTTTGGATTAGTACTTATTACAACAAACAAATTAAATGTTAAAACAAGTAGAAGATTATTTATATTAATATATATATTTATCTTTGCATGTATCATAGTATTATATAAAGATTCATTTAGCACTATGGTAACATATCTAATGAACAACTTATTCAAAGTAATATATTTTCCTAACTTAGCAATATACTTATTCGCAATATTTATAATGAATATAATACTATGGTACAGTGTATTTAGTTTTAAAAGTACTAACATAATAAAAAATGTAAATATTATAATATATATAATTATTAATTACTTATTAGTAGTATTATTAGATATTATTAATAAACAAAAATTAGATGTATTTAATCAAGCATCTATATATGGTAATAAAAGTGCTCAAGCAGTAATAGAATTAAGTAGTTTAATATTTATAGTATGGATAATATTCTTAGTTCTATATAAAGCTATTATGGTATATTTAACTAGAAATAATAAATTACCTAAAGTTATTAAGAAGAAAAAAGATTATCAAGAAGAACCAGTAATGATTAAAACAATGCCAATGTATGCTAATACAATAAATACTGGAGCAGAACTTGAAAAATATGATAACTTATTTACTTTAGAAGATTATAAATACCTATTAGAAGTACTTAAAAATAAACAAGAAAAGAAACCAGAAAAAGTTGTTACTAAAGTAGTAGAAACTAAACAAGAAAAGAAAGAAAAGGAATTAGCAAAGTTCCGAGAATTACAAGAATTATATGGTGTAAGGTAATAGCCTTACACTTTTTTTTGCCTTAAATTATAAAATAAGATATAATGGGAAGAGGAAAGAGTGGTACATATGAATTTAAACGGACTTAATGATAAGCAAAGAGAAGCAGTATTATATAATGATGGACCTCTATTAATAATAGCAGGTGCAGGAGCAGGTAAAACTAAGACTTTAACCACCAAAATTGCTTATTTAATTGAAGAAATGAATGTCTCTCCATATAGTATTCTAGCTATTACATTTACTAATAAAGCAGCAAAAGAAATGAAAGACAGAATAGATGGATTAATTGGTAGTGTAGCTAAAAAAATACAAGTATCAACATTCCATAGTTTTGGATTAAAGTTACTAAGAGATAATTATAAATTATTAGGTTATGAATCAAACTTAGTAATTATGGATAGTGATGATTCATTATCAGTAGTTAAAAAAATAATTAAAGATATGAATTTAGATCCAAAAGATTATAATCCTAGAGCAATTAGAAATAAAATAAGTAGTTGTAAAAATGAACTAATGATGCCTAAAGATTACTCAAGATTTGCAGCTAGTGATTATGAACAAAAAGTAGTAGAAATATATGAGAAATATAATAAAAAATTAAAGAGTAATAACTCAGTTGATTTTGATGATTTATTAATACTTCCTATAGAATTATTTAGAAATAATCCAGACGTATTAGAAAAGTATCAAACTCAATATGAGTATTTATTAATAGATGAATATCAAGATACAAATGAAGCACAATATATCCTAACTAAATTAATTAGTGCTAAAAGTAGACTAATAACTTGTGTTGGAGATGATTCACAAAGTATATATAGTTTTAGAGGAGCTAACTATAAAAACATTTTAAACTTTGAAAAAGATTATAAAGATGCTAAAACTATTTTATTAGAGGAAAATTATCGATCCACAAGTAACATCTTAGATGCTGCAAATCAAGTTATAAAAAATAATAAACAAAAGAAAGATAAAAATCTTTGGACTTCTAGAGGAGAAGGAGAAAAGATAAAATATTATAGAGCCTTCAATGAAAGAGATGAAGCTCAATACGTAATAAGAAAAATAAAAGAATTAGTAAATAGAGATGTTAAGTATCAAGATATAGCAATACTATATCGTACTAATGCCCAATCACGTGTCTTAGAAGAAGAAATGTTAAAAGAAAACTTACCATATAAAGTAATTGGTAGTTTTACATTCTATTCTAGAAAAGAAATCAAAGATCTGATGGCATATTTAAGATTAATACATAATCCAAAAGATAATGTATCATTATTAAGAGTCATTAATACACCAAAAAGAGGAATAGGTCTAAAGACTATAGAAAACCTTACAATAAAAGCAGATGAACAAGGTAGTAGTATCTATGATGCAATAACTAGTGGTAAAGAATTAGAGTTTAAAAAACTAATTGAAAAACTTACTGCTATGAAGGAAGATTTGACATTAACCGAATTAATTGATAAGGTAATAGAAGCAACAGGTATGAAACAAGAGTTAGAAAGTGAAAAGACTTTAGAATCAGAAATAAGACTAGAAAACTTAGAAGAATTTAAGTCTATCACTAAGTCATTTGAAGAAAGAGATGGCTTAATATCACTAGAAGAATTCTTATTAGAAGTAAGTTTAGTTAGTGATGTAGAAGAATATAAAGATGATCCTAATAAAATAAGTTTAATGACCATCCATTCTGTAAAAGGATTAGAGTTTGATCATGTATTTGTTGTGGGCTTAGAAGAAGGAATATTTCCACATATTAACTCATTAATGGATAATAGTGAGTTAGAAGAAGAAAGAAGACTAGCTTATGTAGCCATAACAAGAGCAAAAGATGATTTACATCTAGTAAATGCAAGACATAGAACTCTATTTGGTAAGGAACAAGTAAATCCAGTAAGTAGATTTATAGGAGAAATAAATCCTAACTTATTAGAGACAAATGCAAAAGAAGAGCTTAAACAAGAAGAACCAAAAATAGAAGTAAATGAAATGTTTAGAGAAGAAGATGTAGACTTTCAAGTTGGAGACTATGTATACCATGAATCATTTGGAGCAGGTAAAGTAGTAGAAGTAACAAACACACTAGTTAGTGTTGCATTTAAATTACCACATGGAGTTAAAAAACTTATGAAAAACCATAAAAAATTATCTAAAATAAATAATTAATCTAAGGAGGATAAAATGAATAAAGATATTACATTGGTTATATTAGCTGCTGGAATGGGTAGCAGATTTGGCGGACTAAAACAAATAACCCCATTCGGACCTAATGGAGAATTCATAATTGATTATTCAGTATATGATGCCATAAAAGCAGGATTTACAAAAATAGTTTTCTTAATTAAGGAAGAAAATTATGATGTATTTAAAGAAACTATAGGAGCAAGAGTAGAACCACATATTAAGGTAGAATATTGTTTCCAAAAGAATGATAATTTACCAGAAGGTTGTACATTACCAGAAGATAGAGTTAAACCATTAGGTACAGCTCATGCAATGCTATGTTGTAAAGACAAAGTACATGAACCATTCATGATAATTAATGCAGATGATTTCTATGGAAGAGATGCATATATTAAAGGAGCAGAATTCTTAAAAAATTGTAAAGAAGGATCTAATCAATATGGATTAATCGGATACTTAGTTAAAAATACAATTACTGAAAATGGTGCTGTAAAAAGAGGAGTATGTGCAGTAGAAGATGATCATTTATTAAGATTAGATGAATCATCAGTAGAAAGAGTTGGAGATAAGATTATCGCAACTCCATTATGTGGAGATCCAGCTTTCGAAGTAGCTGAAGACGATACAGTATCAATGAATATGTTATGTTTTGATACTACAATATTTGATCATATTGAAGAAAACTTTAAAGTATTCTTTGATAATAACAAGAATAATTTAGAAAAAGCAGAATACTTAATACCAATCTTATTATTTGATTTAATAAAACAAGATAAAGTTAAAACTAAAGTTATTAAAACAACAGCTTCATGGTATGGAGTAACTTATAAAGAAGATGCAGAAGGGGTTAAAAAAGCATTAAAAGAAATGGTAGATTCACATGAATATCCAAATAATTTATGGGAAGAGGAATAATAATGAATAATAAAACCCTATTAATAATGGCTGCTGGAATGGGTAGTAGATTTGGTGGATTAAAACAAATTGAACCTATAGGTCCTAATGGAGAATTCATAATTGATTATTCAATATATGATGCTAAACAAGCAGGATTTAATAAAGTTATATTTATAATAAAAGAAGAAAATTATGAAATATTTAAAAGTACTATAGGATCTAGAGTAGAGCCATATATTAAAACAGAATATGTATTTCAAAATAATGACTTAGTACCAGAAGAATATTTAGACTTATTAAAAGATAGAACTAAACCTTTAGGTACTGGTTATGCAATTCTATGTGCTAAGGATAAAATTCATGAACCATTCGCAGTAATAAATGCAGATGATTTCTATGGAAATGATTCATATAAAAAGGCATCTGAAATATTAGATAATTTGAAAACAACTCCACCATATGAATATGCTATGGTAGGATATCAAGTTAAAAACACTTTAACAGAAAATGGTTCAGTAAAAAGAGGACTATGTAAAGTAGAAAATAATAAACTAGTAGAAATTACAGAATGTTCAATAGAAAAAAATAATGATACAATCATTGCTACTCCATTAAGTAATGAAGTAGAATCCTTTGAAATAGATGAAGATGCTATAGTATCTATGAATTTATTATTATTTACTCCAACATTCTTCCCACATCTTGAAAAAGAGTTTCATAAATTCTTAGAAAAGAATAAAGAAGATTTAAGTAAAGTTGAATTCTTTATACCAGATGCTATTTTTAATGCAATTAAAGAAGATTATGCATCTGTCATAGTAGAGCCAACTACATCTAAATGGTATGGAGTAACATACAAAGAAGATGCTAACTTAGTTAAAGATTCTATTAAAGAATTAGTATTAACTAAAAAGTATCCAAATAACTTATGGAAATAGAAGTACATTGTACTTCTATTTTTTCTTTGCTATAATGTAATAAAATAGAGGTAATAATATGAGTGTATTTAGAAAATTTGATTATGAAGAATTATTAAGTAATATTAGTGAAAATCAATATATTGTTGAAAGTGGAAAAAAAGGTAGAATAATCTTTAAATCTCCTAGTCTAGAAAATGAAGAGTGTAATGTAACTGAATACTTAAAATTCAAACAAAACTACAATGAAATAATAGAAGAGTTTAGTAAAATAATGGATGAGAAGTATCCGCAATATAAAGAACAGTTCAATAGAAATATAAAAACACTAGAAATAGAAGAAGAATTCTATACATTTTTTGAACAAACATTAAGAGAACTTCATGGAAATGTATCAGAAGGTTTATATGATTCTACTGAAAATAAAATTACATTAGAGACTAACTATTCACATGTTAGTGATGAATCATTAAAATCAGCTTTAATGCATGAATTACTTCATATGGCTAGTAGAAAAAATGAAATGTTTTCTGGCTTTAGACAAGAAGTAATAGATAAACAAGGAAAACATCATTTTATTGGTAGTATGCTAGATGAAGGCTACACTGAGAAATTAAATGAAAATGAATTTTCTAAATCAGATGGTAAAACAGATTATAGTGATATTTTTCCAATTGTATCAGGCTTACAAAGAATAGTAGAAAAAGATAATATGGATAAATTATATTTTGAAGCAGATCTTTATAGTTTAATAAAATATATAAATTATTATGAAAAAGATCTTGATTCAGTAATAGATTTAATTAGTACTATAGATGAATCACATAGAGAAAAAAGAATAGAAAAAAGATATGAGAAATTAGATAAAGCAAAAGAAAAAATATGTGATATTTACTTAAATAAACTAGAATTACAATTACAACTAGGGCAATTAACTAAAGATGAGTTTGATAAAAAAGTATTTCTTAATATTGAATCATATTTAGACTTTGATATGAATTTTACAGATGATGCAGTTATTGAAGAAACAGATAACTATTATGCAATACATGATAAAGATGTAAAACAAGTAATAAGTAAAGAAAATGTCCATAGTAAATTTAAACCAGATATTGATAATAGAACTCAATTAGAAGATATGTTTAAATCTGAAGAAAAACCAATTAATAACAACATAAAATAAGAAGTACTGTGTACTTCTTTTTATTTTTTGGTATACTATTAATTGGAGTGATACTATGAATATAATAGAAGAAGTATTATCAAAAATAAAATTAAATCAAGTATTAAGTAGAAAACATAAATTATCATATATTACAGATTTATCAAATATAAATGATTTTGATATTACTAAATATTTAAAATTTAATAATTATAATGAATGGGTAGAAGAGTTTTATGATACACTTTGCAAACTAAGTGCTGATGGTAGAGAAAACTTTGAAAAGAACATTAAAAATTCAAAGATAATAACAATAGATTTAACTCCAGATAAAGCTAAAGAATCTGGAGTAAGAGGAACATATAATCCAAGAACTAATAAAATAGAAGTCATGAGATTAAATAAAGATACACTTTATGAATTAAAAATAAAATTGTTTCATGAACTATTACATCTAGCATCTAATAGAGATGGAGAAGATGGAATTCAAGTAAAAAGACTAATAAATAATTCAATATATACATATGGAGTAGCTCTAAATGAAGGAGTAACTCAATTTATAAATGATCAATTTTTTACATATAATTTTGACTCTCCATATTATGTTTTTGAAAAAAGATTAGCAGTAGGTATTGAGAATATAGTAGGAACTGAAAAGATTTTAGAAAGCTATTTTAAAAGTGATGGAAAATCATTATATAATGAGCTATGTAAATATACAGATAAACCATTAGATATAGATACTCTTTATCTTGAAATTGATAACATGAATTTTGAAAAAATGACAAATGATCAAGATGAAGTATATAAAGATAAGAAAAGAAAAATTAGTTTATTACACAAAAATAAGATTAATAAAGAATTAGTAAAAGGTATTATTGATCCTCAAGAATACAAGAAACAAGAATTTATAAATGAACATGCTTTTGTAGAATATAATTTTGTAAATAGTGGTAAAACACATACTGCACTACAAGGTAATAATCTAATACTTTATGGAAACTATGGAAATAGATATATCGATTTAGATAAAGTAAATATAGAATTTGAACCTGATGTAATATATAGTGATACAAGAAATAGTAGAAAGATATAGGTGATTATATGAAAGATAGAATGAATGAATTAATAGATATAATTAATGAAGCTGATTATAATTATCACACTTTAGATAATCCAACAATAACAGATCAAGAATATGATATGTATTTAAGAGAATTATTTGAAATAGAAGCAGAACATCCAGAATGGGTAAGAGAAGATTCACCTACACAACATGCTGGTGGAAAAATAATAGAAGGATTTGAAAAAGTAACTCATAAGATTCCAATGATGTCTTTAAGTGATGTATTCTCAGAAAGTGAATTAATAGATTTTGATGAAAGAATAAAAAAAGAAGGAATAACTCCAAGATATGTATGTGAACTAAAAATAGATGGATTATCAGTATCTCTATTATATGAAAAAGGTAAATTAGTAAGAGCAGCAACAAGAGGAGATGGAACAACAGGAGAAGATATTACTCATAATGTAAAAACTATTAAAACAGTTCCATTTAAATTAACAGAAGAAGTAGATATAGAAGTTCGTGGAGAAATATTCATGAACAAAAAGACTTTAGAAAAATTAAATGAAGAAAGAAAAAGTAAAGGAGAACCTTTATTACAAAATTGTCGTAATGCAGCAGCTGGATCTATTAGACAATTAGATTCTAAAGTAGCAGCAAAAAGAAAACTAGATACCTTTATTTATCATTTACCTAATCCATTAGATTATGGGTTTGAAACTCATGAAGAAGCCTTAAATTACATGAAAAAATTAGGATTTAAAGTTAATCCTAATAATAGAGTAGTAAATAATATTCAAGAAGTATTAGAGTTTATTGAAGAAAAAGGTAAAGAAAGACCAAATCTTCCTTATGATATAGATGGAGTAGTAATTAAAGTAAATAGTATAAGAGAACAACAACAACTAGGATATACAGCAAAATATCCAAAATGGGCTACTGCTTATAAGTTTCCTGCTGTAGAAGTATTAACAAAATTAAAAGATATAATATTTACAGTGGGAAGAACAGGACAAATTACTCCAAACGCAGTATTAGATCCAGTAATAGTTGCAGGTTCAACTATAGCAAGAGCAACTCTACATAATGAAGATTATGTTAAAGAAAAAGATTTAAAAATAGGAGATACAGTATCAATTAGAAAAGCTGGAGATGTTATTCCAGAAGTAGTTGAAGTAAAGAAAGAAAGAAGAACAGGACAAGAAAAAGACTTTGTAATGATTACTAATTGTCCAATGTGTGATTCTCCATTAGTAAAAAAAGAAGGGCAAGTAGATTACTTCTGTCCTAATAATAAATGTCCAGCAAGACATATAGAAGGATTAATTCACTTTGTATCTAGAGATGCTATGAATATAGATGGTTTAGGTGAAAGAATAATGGAAGACTTCTATAACTTTGGATTTATAAAAAATATTCATGATATTTACTTATTAAAAAATCATGAAAAAGATTTAAAAAGATTAGAAGGCTTTGGAGAAAAGAGTATAACTAATCTATTAGAAGCAGTAGAAAATTCTAAACAAAATTCTTTAGAAAGATTAATCTTTGGATTAGGAATACCTCATGTAGGAGCTAAAACAGCTAAAATACTAGCTCAAAACTTTAAAACATTAGATAATCTTATGTCTAAGTCATTTGAAGAATTAACAAGTATTGGAGATATAGGAGACATAATAGCTAAAAGTATAATAGACTATTTCTCAAAAGAAGAAGTAAAAGAATTAATTAATCTATTAAAAGAAGAAAATCTAAATATGGATTATTTAGGTAAAGCAATAGAGCAAAATGAAAACTTTGTAGGCAAAAGTTTTGTACTTACTGGATCATTAACATTATTTACAAGAGATGAAGCAAAAGAAAAGATAGAATCACTAGGTGGAAAAACAGTAGATTCAGTATCTAAAAAAACATCAGTAGTAATAGTAGGAGATTCTCCAGGAAGTAAATATACAAAAGCTCAAGAATTAGGTATTGAAATATGGACAGAAGAGGAATTTAAGGATAAGATATCTAGTTAACAAGTACCCATGTGGCTCTGGTCACAAATATAAGCAATGCCACGGAAAGTAAGTAATATCAACGGTTTGCGAAAATTGAGATAGTAAAAAACAGGAAAAATTAGGAATTAGATACCTTTTAGATACCCTGAAAAATGATTAAAAAGACTATTCAAAGATATTTTGAATAGTTTTTTTGATCATAAAGTAGTAATATTGCGATGCTTTACATTTATATAAAGTTAGTATATAATTAAGTATGAAAAGTATGACTAGTCATACTTAAAGGAGGCGAATATGAAAGATAAATTCGTAGGTATTGCTAAAGTTGGAGAAAAAGGACAAATAGTAATTCCTAAAGAAGCAAGAGATATGTTTGATATTAAACCCGGTGATTCAGTTGTTGTTTTATGCGATAAAAAGAAAGGTAT
>JAFWRK010000066.1 GCA_017519965.1 Bacilli bacterium | reverse complement strand
CATTATATCACACTTTTTAACAATAAAAAGAGTCTATTTAGACTCTTTTGTAATTATAAATGATACTCCTACTTTTTCATTCTTTATAGTTATATCATATTTCATTAAATTTAGTGTTTTTTTAACTATAGATAATCCTAATCCATATTCTCCTTTCATACCTTTTCTGAAAGGATTAAATATTCCATCTAATAGCTTATCATCAATATTATCTCCATCATTGTACAAAACTAATTTATTTTGTTTCGCAGTAATTTTTATTTGTTTTTTAGTATATCTCATAAAATTACTTAAAATATTATCTAGTATTGTTTCCCAGTGATCTACTGTTCCATAGAATTTAGATTTTTTATCAATATCAACTATAAATTTTATATCTTTGTTGTAATATTTAAATTTCTCAACTTCATCATTTATAATCTTTTTCATATCAATTACTTCTAAATCTATTTTCTTATCTTTTAAGTAATCTAATTTGTTTAAGTAAAGAAGTGAATGTACTTTATTTTCTAGTTTTATGGTTTGCTCTTTGATAACTTTTAATGCATCTTTAGGTTCTTCTACATCGTCATCAACAGCTTCAATATATGATTTTATAACTGTGAGAGGAGTCTTAAAATCATGTGATATGTTTTGATACATTTCTTTTCGATATTCTTCTTGATGAATTAAAGATAATCTCATATCTTCTATAGCATAAGATAGTGTGCGCATTTCATCATCAGTGTCGAAATATATATTATGATTGAAATTTGGATTATCTATATTATCTATTTTTTGTTTTAATTTCTCTATTTTTCTAACAATTAATGATGACCATAGTACAAGCATTAAACCAATTATTAGAAAAGTTATAAATATAATTGGAAAGATGACACTAAGTATAGCAGTTTTTGTCTTATTAATATATGTATCATTGGAAATTGCAATTTTTTTTACTTTTTCATTGGTTAAAGTATAGTAGTAATAGGTTTTATGATTATATAAAAACTTTCCATGATCTTCTTTAATATAATCTACTAATTTTCTTGGGTCTTTAGTCTTAATTACACTATCTAAGTTGTCACTATAAACAATTTTATCATTAGCAATATAGATATAGGCTATTTCCGTATTTAATAATTCATTATCAACTGTACTATCTACATATTTTAATGGTTCACTTAAATAACTATAAATATTGGATTCTGCAACTGGGATTAACATTTTAGGTAGTATTACACCTAAACTGGTAAATAGTAATACAAAAGCTATTCCTACTAACCAGAGTAATTGAGAGCTTAATTTTGTTTTTCCAAATAATTTCATGATAATCTATATCCAAATCCATATATTGCAGAAATATTTATTTTAGGTAGTTTCTTTCTTAATCTTCTTATTAAGTCATCTACTACTCTATCTGTTCCAAAATAGTCATTTCCCCATACTTCTTGTAATATTTCTTCTCTTGTGAAACATTTATCTTTATTTTTTAAAAAGAGTACTAATAGATCAAATTCTAGAGTAGTAAGTTTTATTTCATTATCATTTTCTTTTATTTTTCTTTTATCAAGGTCTATTGTATAAGTTTCATATTTAAGTATTTTATTATTTTCATCTTTATATACTCTTTTTATTATATTATTAACTCTTAGTACTAGTTCTTTAGATGAATATGGTTTTACTATATAATCATCACTTCCTAGTTCTAATCCCAATATTCTATCTAAATCTTGATCTCTAGCAGATGTAAATATTACTGGTACATTATCATCTTGTTTTCTTATTTCTTTTATTATGTCATATCCTGATACATCATCAGCTAACATTATATCTAGTATCCATACATCTACTTTATTACCTATATAATTAATTGCTTCTTGTCCTTTAGTAAAACAGATTACTTCATATCCTGCTTTTTCTAAATAAGTCTTTATTAAATTAGATAGATCCTTTTCATCTTCTACAAAACATACTGTATACATTTATATCACCTATTAATAGTATAGCATATTATCATCTATCTACTTATAGGCATCCCCTCCTTTTATATAAAAAACTATTTAGTTATATCATTTTATTTTTCTCTATAATTCTCTTTTATCTCCTCCTTACATCTTCATAGTACTAATATTTTATAGAAGAATTATCAAATAATTATGGGAAATTATGGGAATAAAAAAATACCTATAAAGGTATTTATTTTATACTTATTGTACTTATTATTTCTTTGATTTCAGTTTCTTTAAATTCTTTACTAAAGACTATTTTATACATATTACCATTATCAAATATTACTACATTAGTATTATCATCTTTAAAGATAATTCCATCTAATCCATCTATATAGCTAATACTATTAGTTATACCTATCTTATTAATAAAACTATTAGCTAAGTAATCTAATTTCATCTTATTAATAGAAGAAAATACTCCATTTGTATTAGTATTTTTTATATAATAATTTATTAATTCTAACTCATTAGAAATATTTTTAGTTTTCATTGCATCTATATAATCAGTACTGCCTAGTTTTTTATCTTCTACACATGTATTTTTAATTACATTATTAACTATATCAAAATCTATTTTATATTTACTATTTAGTATTTTCACATATTTATCTTCTTTACTATAATATGTATAAACTAGAGGATCTAAATATAAATTTATTTTTTCTATATGAATATTTTGTTTAGTTTCTTTCATATTAATCGTAGTTTCTTTTTCTACTCTAATATTTTTCTTTTCAAAGCTATAGCTAAATAGTTTATAACTTTTAAATCCTATTCCTATTAATACTACTATTAATACCATTACTATTTTTGTAAATATTTTTTTCATTTTATCACCTATTCTTTTATTATTATAACAAAAAAAGAGAAATAATAAATATATTTCTCTTTTTATTTAGTAAGTTTTAATGTTTTTTCAGATACATATCCTTGTAGTATTTCTGCTTTCTTACTATTTCTTAATTTATTTAGAGCCTTTGCTTCTATTTGTCTTATTCTTTCTCTTGTTACTCCATATTTAGATCCGATAGATTCTAGAGTTTCTTTTTCTCCACCTTCTAGACCATATCTAAGTTTTATAATATTTCTTTCTCTTTCACTTAAAATATTTAATAATTTATTTACTTCAGTAGATAAATTATCTTCTATTACTATATTTTCAGGTGACTTTTCATCAGACTCTATAAAATCTCCTAATTCGTCAGAATCTTCATCATCTAGATTTGTAGATGAGTTTAAACTAACACATTGTCTATTTAATTGTAATATATTTTCTAATTGTTTTTCTTTTAAACCTAATACTTTTGCTAGTTTTTTTCTAGTTGGTTTTTCTCCATCTTTTTGTAGTAACATCGTTTCTACTTTCTTAATTTTTTCAATTTGTTCATTAAAATGAGTTGGTGTTCTAACACCTTTACCTAAATCATCAATAGCTCTATTTATTTGTTGTTTTATCCAAATAGTAGCATATGTAGAAAATTTATTTTCTCTTGTTATATCAAATTTATTTATAGCTTTAATTAGTCCAATATTACCTTCTTGAATTAAATCTATTAAGTCTAATCCTCTTCCCATATACTTTCTAGCTATAGGTATTACTAATCTTAAATTTCCTTTGATAAACTCTTCTTTTGTTTTTTCTCTTTCCTTTTTTTCTTCTTCTGTTTCATTTTCTTTTATTGTTTTTATTTTTATTAACATTTGTCTTTGTTTATCATAATCTAATATTGGTTTATCTAATTCTCTTTTATATATTTGTAATATATCATTAGTATTTTGTATATCATCACGTTCATATTCTTTTGTTTCCATATACTTCACCCCATAAGTTTTAATCGTGTGATATTATAACATATTTTATAAAAAAAGAAAAGAGTTAATTATTTAACTCCTTTATTTTACTAATTGCATCATCTAGGTTTTCTACTTCTATTACTTTTATTTTTAGATTATGTTTCTTTACCATCTTAATAGCATCTTGATAGTTTTCTCCTTTAGGAGATAAGAATATATCTGCCTTACCTTTAGCAGCTCCTAGAACTTTATATTCTATTCCACCTATTTCTCCTACTGTTCCATCACTTTCCATTGTACCTGTTCCCGCTATCTTTAATCCCTTAGTTATATCTTCTTTAACTAATTGATTATATATAGATAAAGATGTCATTAATCCTCCACTAGGGCCTGATTCACTTCTTTTAAACTTTATTTCTACTTTTGGATTAGTTTCATATTCAATATATCTTTCTATATAAATTCCCATAGCATTTGTTTTTTCATCACTTATTAAATTTGTATCTACAGTTATTTCCTTTTTATTTCTTATTATAGTTACTTTAACTGTACTATATTTTTCTAAACTATTTAAATATTCTCTATAATCAAAACTAAATATATCTTGATTATCTATTTTTAGTATTTCATCTCCTACTTTTAAGTTACATTTATCATAATATAAGCCAATTACATACATGTGTTTACTTACTTCTTTTACTTCTTTATTGGCTAAGGAATAAGCATTTTTAATGGCATTAGATGCAGATACATTCAATGATAAATCATTTCTAAAATTAATATCTTCTAGACTTTCTTTATCATCATATTTATAATCAGATACACTTTCTCTTTCCCATTTAGGTATTATATAACTTAAACCATAAGTTAATAAATTTCCATCTAATTCAGTTACATAACTTATATTAAAACTACCTTTACTCTTATAGCCATCTTCTACAGTTATTCTATCCTTAATATCATCTATTCCTCCACCTACTACAATATAATAATCTAGTGGATAGAAGCATATAATTAATATTAGAAGAAGATTTATTAGATATTTATACTCACTTTTTATAAATTCTTTAATCTCTTTAATAAGTTCTTTAAACATAGTTTCACCCTAATTAATTATAACAAAGAAATGGAGATTTATGAAAAAAAGATTAATACTTTTATTACTTGTATTATTTTTAATACTTATATTTATTAATTTAAATTACATAATTAAAAATATATTAGATTATACATATCTATTTATTAATAATTTATTTTTTTATACTTTTATCATATATATTATTACTTCATTACTTATTGAATATGATTTACTTAGTATATTAAAACCTATACATTATATTAATATTATGTCTATTATTAGTGGTTTTCCT
>JAFWRK010000065.1 GCA_017519965.1 Bacilli bacterium | reverse complement strand
TAGTATTAAATAAAATAAAAATAACTAAATTATTAAACATATATTTATTTATATTACTATTTATAAATCCAATAATAATAAAAAGATATACATCATATCATATATTTGCTAGTGTTAAAGGAGAAAATCTATCTAATAATTTATTATTTATAGAATTTGGAATATATAACATATTGATATTTATAGAAATAATAATAAATATAATATTAATAATAAAACTAAATAGAAAAGAAGAAAAAAATAATAAGAAAAATAAAAAAGGATTATCTAAAAAAAGATAATTTTTTTTATTTAGTTTAGATGCTTTTCACTTGTATTATTAAATAAATTTTACTATAATTTATATAGTAGGATAGGTGAGAATATGAATAATAATGAGCCACAAAGAGAAGAGATTAAAGCTGCTAAAGTATATAAATTACAACCTGAAGTACCAGAAGAACCTAAAGTAGAGCCAAAACCAGAAGAAGTACAACAACCAGTAGTAGAAGAAAAACCTATAGAACAACCAGTAAAAGTAAAAAAGAAAAACTATTTAGCTAGATTCTTCTTCTTTATAATAATAGTACTAGGAGCATATATAGGATATACAAAATATACAACAGATATAACTATTAGAAGATTACAAGAAATGTCTAGTCCAGTATCTACTACAAAAGATATAAAAGAATTAGATTTAAATTCTACAATTGTAAAACAATTATATTCAAAAGTTAAAACAAATATAAGAGAAGACTTACAAGAAAAAGGATTAACAACAGAAATGAAAATGTATTTAGCATATAGACAAATACCTGAATCAGAATTCTTTATCTCAACTTGTGAAGGATTTGATAATGCTGGAATAATTCCATATGTATGTAATCTAAATGATCCAAACTTTACTCCTATGGCATTTAAGAAAGAAGCTTTAGAAGTACAATATAAAGCTCTATTTGGAGATTATGATAACTTCTCATATCAAAATATACAAATAGGTAAAAAATGCCTAGGAGGGTATGAATATATAGAATCTAGAGGAGAATATGTACAAGGTACATGTCCTCAAACAGTAACAACAACAATTAAAAGTACAAAAAAACTAATTAAAGCAGAGAGTAGAGAATCATATATATACTTAACAGAAGAAGTAAAAAATGTAGCTAGTGAAGGATCAAGTGTACCAGATTATATTAAATCAGGTAACTATAAATATGTATTCAAACTAGATAATAATTATAATTATATATACATAGATAAATATCTAGAAGAGGAGTAATATATGGAAATTAGAAAAGTAGTAGTAGGAGCTCTAGAAGAAAATTGCTATGTACTAATTAAAAATGATACATGTATTATAGTAGATCCAGGAGCAGATTATAATAAAATAAAAGAAGTAATAGGAGATAATAAAGTATTAGGAGTATTAATAACTCATTCTCATTTTGATCATATAGGAGCATTAAGAAACTTTTTAACTAAAAGAAGTGTAAAAATATTTAAAAGATCAAATCTAGAAGAAAAAGAATATAATTTAGGAGATTTTAACTTTGAATGTATTTATACTCCAGGTCATTCTAAAGACTCAGTAACATTTTATTTTAAAGAAAATAATACTATGTTTATTGGAGACTTTATATTTAAAGATAGTATAGGTAGAACTGATTTACCTGGAGGAGACTCCAAAGAAATGGAAAAAAGTATAGAAAAAATAAAGAAATATGATCCAACAATTAGAATATATCCAGGACATGATGAAGAATCTACTTTAGGTGATGAATTTAGAAACAATCCATTCCTAAAGTAATTCTTTCTTTTTTTTACCTCTTATGTTAGAATAGAAAGCTATGAGAGGTAGATGTATATGAAAGTATGGACTAAAGTACACATAAGTGATCAATCAAAAGAAGTTAATCAAATAACTACTTCGATACTAAACTATACAACAGGATATGGTCCTATACAAGACATCTATAGAAAGTATAAAATTAGTAAAGAAGATCAACAAGAACTAGAAAAATATACATTAAATAGAGTAAGTGGACTATTAATGTTATATCTAGCTAAAGACACCAAAAGAATAAATGATATTGTAAATAAGTATTATAGAACTAACTTATATCAAGATAATATAGTACCAGAAATAGAAGGATATATAGACAAATAAAAAAGAAGGCCAAAGCCTTCTTTATTTATTTTATAATACACCCAAAATTAATGGTAATATAAAACAAGCCAACATAAGTATAACTAAAAATATAGATATTGCCTTAACAATTTTTGGACTCACATTAATCACCTCAATTATAATTATAAAATAAATAAT
>JAFWRK010000064.1 GCA_017519965.1 Bacilli bacterium | reverse complement strand
CATTTTTCTTTTTCTCCATAATAATTCTCCTTTTCTATTATTTACAATTTTATATTACCAATTATTTAATATAATTTCAATATCTTTTTATTATATTTTACACACTTATAGTCATTTGTTATAATAAAGCAATAAAGGAGATAATTATGAAGAGAGAAATTGAAGAATCTTTAGAGAAAATTAAATATTTAAATAATGAGGTAGATAGACTAGATTCTATGTATAACTTGGAAGAAAATAAGTTTTTTCCTGATTTACTAATTGGATATATTGGAGTTTTAGCTATTGCTCCTCCACTATTTCTACATTTAAATTATGGTGTAAATCCATTTACATATTCCTATAATGATATTAACATTAATTTGCTTATAACTTGTTTAGCAGGATCTATTGCTATACCTTTAGGCGTTATGGATACAATCAAAGATTATCAGAAATATAAACTGGTCAAAGAAAACAATAAAAAAGTAGTATCTGAAGGTAAGCAATTATTAAAATCTTTAAAAAATGAAAAGAGACATTTAGAAGAACTAAAGAATAATTCAATTTAGTATATAAAAAAATGTAGATTAAATCTACATTTTTTATATTTTTATTAATTGATTTATATATCCTATTAATAACAGTATTATTGTTGTAATATTCATTAGTAATAACAAAGTAATATGTTTGTTTTTTTCTTGTACTATGTTAGCTATAAACTCTCTAATTAGTGCATTTGTATAGTAATACCATTTTGTTTTACTTCCCATTCCATCACAGTCTATTCCACATTTATTAGCTATTACTCCACTTCTAAATACATGATAGTTTGTTGTAGAAAAGCTTATTTTTGATTTTTCCTTTTCTTTTATTATAATTGAATTGGAATACTTCATGTTTTCAATAGTACTTGTTGATTTGTCTTCTATTAGAATGTTTTTCTTTTTTATTCCTTGACTTATTAAATAATTCTTCATTGCTTCTGCTTCAGAAGTTATTTCGTCTTTTCCTTGTCCTCCTGATGGTACAAAGACAATATCTTTTCCTGTTTTTTCTTTTTGCTTTTTAGCAAATTCTATTGCCTTATCTACTCTAGCTCTTAATAGTGGTGTTAATGTTCCATCATTATTAATTTTACATCCCAATATAATAATATAATCCTTATCATAATCTGGAGTATGCTTAGAGGCCATTACGTTACAATATAGTGTGGCAATTATTAATGTATAAAAATATGATAAGGTTATATTAATTGAAACATCAATCAATTTTTTTATTATTATATATTCATTATTTAATATAGACTTTGTAATATAATATATTGTTTGTGTTCCAAATAATCCTATTATTGATAGTATTCCTAAGAATATACCTAATAAGTTTTGATATCTCAATCCTTCTTTTTTTACTAATATAATATTAGTAATAATACTATATATAGAAAGAATAATAATACATGGTTATGTTAGCATAGCAAAGAACGAAAATGATTCAATAGAGTTATTAAAAATATCTTTTATACTAAGTACATTCCAATTTTCTATTAGTAAATCTATCATTCGTAATATATTTATGTTTATGAATAATAATAATCCTACATTTAAAATAATAGAATAAGAATATTTATTCTTTTTATATTGATTTCTTATATATATTGCACATCCATAGGATATTCTAATTAATAGCAATATAAGAATTATTTGTATAGATTTACTTATTGCTATATTGTTAGTTAAATTTGTTTTACTTAAAATGATTATTGAAATAATTATAAATAAAATAGTTACTAGTAGATATTTTATCCATTCTTTTTTCATATACTTTTTCTCCTCAAGTTGATTATAGCATAAAAAAACGAACTTTTAGTTCGTTATTTACTTTATGGTGCCAGTTAAAGGATTTGAACCTTCGATCTTCTCATTACGAATGAGCTGCTCTACCGACTGAGCTAAACTGGCATTAACAATATAATTATACATTAATTATTATTATCTTTTCAATTAAAAAGAAGAAGTTATCTTTTCTTAACTTCTTCTTTTATTATTCTTATGAATTCTTCTAAATCCATTTCTTTATTTTCTTCACTACCTAATAATCTAATACTTACTTTATTATTATCTCTTTCATTATCTCCTATAATTAGACTATATGGATTTTTCATATCAATACTTTTTCTTATTTTATTAGATAATCTTTCTTCACTATTATCATATTCTACTCTAATATCATTTTCTAATAATATATCTTTTATTTTTTTGCAATATTCATCATGATATTTTACATTAACTGGTATTATTTCTACTTGAACTGGAGATAACCATAATGGTAATGCTCCTTTGAAGTGTTCTAGTATTAAAGCAATAAATCTTTCGTATGAACCTAATATTGCTCTATGAACCATTACTGGTGATTGTTTATTACCTTCTTCATCAATATAAGATAAATTGAATCTTTTTGGAGTAGAAAAGTCAACTTGTACAGTTGGTATTTGTACTTCTCTTCCTAATGCATCTTTAAACATAAAATCTAATTTTGGGCCATATAGTGCTGCTTCTCCATAACATT
>JAFWRK010000063.1 GCA_017519965.1 Bacilli bacterium | reverse complement strand
TTGAAGTGAACCCCAATTTGGACACTTTAAAAAAAAGGACTTTTAATATAAAATAACATCTCAAGAAAGTGAGGTGTTATTTTTATGGCTAAAAAAGGACAGAAATTTAATAAGTATTCTGATGAGTTTAAGTACAAGATAATAAATGAATATTTAGATGGACAAAATGGTGGTTCTAGAGTACTGTCAAAAAAATATAACATATCATATAAAACTATAAATACCTGGATATATAAATATAAAAGACAAGGAAATTTAGAAAATGATATTAACCATACCAGAGGAAGAAAAAAAGAAGAAAATATAGATTATAAGGAAAGATATGAAATATTAAAAAAATACCAAGCCTTCCTAAAGGCACAACGAGAGAGAAAGTAACATTTATAAATTTATATATAAATAAATATAAACTTTCTAACATGTGTGCCGTTTTAGAAATAAGTAGAAGAACTTATTATAAATATAGAAATTCAGATGATCCTGATTATTTAGATTATTTAATGATTAAAAATGTTTTTAATAAATCTAAAGGTACATATGGATATCGTAGGATAACTGAAGGCTTAAAGATTGAATATGGTGTAATATACAATCATAAAAAGGTAGCTAGAATAATGAAAAAATACTATATTAAACCTGAATATATAAAAAGAATTAGACCTTCTAACTATAAAAGAATTGAAGAAAACGTTCGACCAAACTTATTAAAAAGAAATTTTAAAGTAGATAAACCAAATCAAAAATGGACTACTGATATTACATATCTAATATATCAAAACAAAAGATTATATTTATCTACTATTATAGATTTATATGATAGAAAAGTAGTGTCATATAAAATATCAAAACATAATAATATAAAATTAGTAGTAGATACTTTAAATGAAGCAATAATAAAAAGAAAAGATGTACGTGGATTAATCCTACACTCAGATCAGGGATTCCAATATACATCTTTCGAATACAAATCCATATGTAAATCTAATGGAATTACTATTTCTATGTCTAGAAAAGGTACTCCAATTGATGATTCACCAATGGAAAGTTGGCATGGTATCTTAAAAAAAGAAACCTTGCACAATAATAATATCACATCTTTACAAGAATACCAAAAACTTGTAGAAGAATGGATATTATTTTATAACACAGATAGATTAAAGTCAAAAAAACGTTAGATTATTTCTAACGTTCCTTTTTATTATTGTGAACTATTTGGGGTTCACTTCAATTAAGTTCTTTTTTTATTCCCATTCAATTGTAGCTGGTGGTTTTCCAGTAATATCATAAACCACTCTATTTACATGATCTACTTCATTTACTATTCTATTAGAAACAATAGATAATACTTCATATGGTATTTTACTCCATTCTGCCGTCATAAAGTCAATTGTAGAAACAGCTCTTAAAGCAATAGTATAATCATAAGTTCTGTCATCACCCATTACTCCAACACTTTTTAAATTAGTTAAAACAGCAAAATATTGATTAATATCTCTATCTAATTTAGCTTTAGCGATTTCTTCTCTAAATATAAAATCTGCATCTCTTAAAATATTTAATTTATCTTCTGTTATATCTCCTATTATTCTAATAGCTAATCCAGGACCTGGAAAAGGTTGTCTATAAACTAAGTATTCAGGTAATCCTAAAGACAATCCAGCTTGTCTAACTTCATCTTTAAATAAGTCTCTTAAAGGTTCTATAATGTCTTTAAAATCAACTACATCAGGAAGTCCACCAACATTATGATGAGATTTAATTTTACTACTAGAACCTAATCCAGATTCAATAACATCAGGATAAATTGTACCTTGTACTAAGTAATCTACTTTACCTATTTTTTTAGATTCTTCTTCAAAGACTCTTATAAACTCTTCACCTATTATTTTCCTTTTCTTCTCAGGATCACTAACTCCACTTAATTTATCTAAAAATCTTTTCTTAGCATCAACTCTTATAAAGTTAACATCAAATATTTTAGTAAAAACTTCTTCCACTTCATTAGCTTCATTTTTTCTTAGTAATCCATGATCAACAAATACACAAGTTAGATTTTTACCCACGGCTTTATACATTAAAGCAGCAGCAACTGAAGAATCAACTCCTCCAGACAAAGCACATAGTACTTTTCCATTACCAACTTTTTCTTTAATCTTTTTAACAGAACTATCTACAAAAGAATCAATTATCCAGTTACCAGAACAATTACATATATTAAATAAGAAATTTCTAATAACTAAAGTACCATTTATAGAATCATTTACTTCCGGATGAAATTGAATACCATATAGCTTTCTTTTAGTATTAGCTATACCTGCATTTATACAATTATCAGTTGAAGCAATGTTTTTAAATCCACTAGGTAATACAGAAACATAATCAGTATGACTCATTAAAAAGTTATTATTAGACTTAAAGTCTTTAAATATACTATTCCTATTATTAATATTAACTGAAGTAACTCCGTACTCTCTTTTATTTGCTTTTTCAACTTTACCATCTAAAAGATAAGTCATTAATTGCATTCCATAACATATTCCCAATATAGGTATTCCTAAAGAGAAAATATCTTTACTAATCTTTGGAGAATTATCATCATATACACTAGCAGGACCACCAGTAAAAATAATTCCTTTAGGATTTTTTCTTTTTATTTCATCAATAGAAATAGTATATGGAACTACTTCAGAATATACATTACATTCTCTAACTCTTCTAGCAATTAATTGATTATATTGACCACCAAAATCTAATATTAAAATTAATTCTTCCATAACAACTCCTAATTATTTTCTATTTCTTTTAATATAACATCATGAGCACTACCTTCTTTAATACTTATATTAGATACTAAAGTAAGTCTTGCTTTTTCATGGAATTCTTTTATAGTAATAGATCCACAATTACACATTGTAGATTTAATTTTATTAACAGTAATAGCTAGGTTATCTTTTAATGGTCCAGCATATGGGATAAAAGAATCTACTCCTTCTTCAAAACTTAATTTATCTTTATCTCCACCTAAATCATATCTTTGCCAATTTCTAGCTCTATTACTTCCTTCACCCCAATATTCTTTTAAGAAAGAACCATTTCTTTTAACTTTACGAGAAGGGCTTTCATCAAATCTTGCAAAATATCTTCCCATCATAACAAAGTCTGCTCCCATAGCTAAAGCTAATATTATGTGATAATCATGTACGATTCCACCATCAGAACAGATTGGAATATAAACTCCATTCTTTTTAAAATATTCATCTCTTGCTTTAACTACATCCATTAAAGCACTAGCTTGTCCTCTTCCAATACCTTTAGTTTCACGAGTAATGCAAATACTTCCTCCACCAACACCAACTTTAATAAAATCAGCACCTGCATCAGCTAAATAGTTAAATCCTTCTCTATCTACAACATTTCCAGCTCCTATTTTTACACTATCACCATAGTTTTCTCTAACCCAGTCAATTGTATTCTTTTGCCAAATAGAAAATCCATCAGAAGAATCCATACATATTAAGTCAACTCCAGCCTCTACTAAAGCAGGTATTCTTTCTTTATAGTCTCTAGTATTAATACCAGCACCTACAATATATCTTTTATTATCATCTAATAAAGATAATGGATTATTCTTATCATTTTCATAATCCTTTCTAAACACTAAATGTTCTAAGTTACCATCATCATCTAAGATAGGTAAACAACTAATCTTATGTTCCCAAATCATATCATTTGCTTCTGTAAGAGTAATACCACTCTTTCCACAAATAATCTTCTTTTTAGGTACCATATACTTATCTACTGGATCATTCAAATCAACTCTAGATATTCTGTAATCCTTATCAGTAACAAGTCCTAAAAACTTACCAGTAGCAGTACCATCTTTAGTAACCATAACAGTTGAATGTCCAGTTCTTTTAACTAGTTCAACAACTTCTCTAAGTGGAGTTCCACTCTTAACATTAGAATCACTTCTTATAAATCCAGCTTTCTTTTGTTTTACACGTCTAACCATCTCTGCTTGAGATTCTATACTTTGTGATCCATAAATAAAACAAACGCCCCCTTCTCTTGCCAGTGCAATTCCCATTTCTTCCCCAGAAACAGCTTGCATTATCGCAGAGACCATCGGAACGTTTGCTTCGTACTTAGGACTTTCTCCTTTTTTAAATTTCACAAGTGGAGTTCTCAAACTCACATTTTCAGGTATACATCTTTCATCTGTCAAATTAGGTAATAACAAATATTCGTTAAATGTTCTTGAAATATCATCCAAAACTTTTGCCATAGCATAATCCTCCTTCAATTGTAATTTATTCATAGTTATACTTTAAAGGAGAACAAAAGTCAAGAAAAAAATAAAAAAATAAAAATGTTATTATGTATTAATGCTTATTTTCTAGTTTTTTATTTTCATCAATGTATTTATAATTTAAGTTATTGTTAGACGTTATGACAGATTCACCTAAGTTTTTTTCTAAATCTTCCCTTGCAGATTTAGCAGCATGTCCACCTAACTTAGCAATTTTTTTATTAGCTTCTAATCCATATGGTCTATGTTTCTTAGCCAGTTCTTTTGTAGCTTCTTCTCCTAAATCTGTAAGTAATTCTTCTATACGAGTCATATTATCTCTTAAAGACTCTTTACGAAGGCCTTTATATTCTTTATATTCACTTGCTTTCATACCAGACCATTCTTTATATATTTCATTAGTTAGTATTGCATATTCTTTATTTTCTAAAATTCCATTATCTTTCCAAACATCTGTTAATTCTTTTCTATTTTGAATACTTTTTATTCTTTCATTTATCCATTTTTCATCAAAGCCTTTACTTCGATATAAATCTATAGATCTTTGTGTTGCTAAAGATGGATCAAAAACCTCATCAATTCTTTCACTACCTAAATGTGCAAGCCACTGTTTTATAGGCTCTGCATTCTTACTAGGAATTGATTCAATAATTCTAAACATACCTTCTATATCAACAACATCAGTTGCATAATATTTACCATCTGAAGATTTTAATTTCAGTTGGTGACAATTTGTCACCGACTCATTTCCTTCTTCTTTCATTCTTTGCTTAAGCTTATTCCAGTATTTTCTTCCATCTTTACTATCCGAAACAGCCCTTACTATATCCACAACACTTATATAGTACTTTTCCTGCTCCTTGTCCCAAATAGTTCTAATAGTCTCATTATTAAATATTTTATTTACTATATGCATTTTATCTTGATTCATCTATAGTCTCCTTTATTTTAGTTATTGATAACGTATAACCAAATGGTTCTAATATTTTAATCAAAGTATTTATTTGAGGATGTTTTTTCCTGTTTTCAATAACAGCTATCATTTCTCTCACAATCCCTACTTCATCAGCCATCTTTTGTTGTGATAAACCTAATTCATTTCTTAATTTAATAAAATCACATATTAAATTATATTCTAAATCAATTATTCTTTTTTCATCTTTAATATTACTCATAACTATCACCTGTATCCAATATACTACAATCGCTATCAGTAGTCAATAAGATACTATTAAAACAAAAAAAATCGAACCTTAATAAAAAAAGTTCGACTATATTTACAATTGGTGAAAATAAGAAAATAATTTATACAACTATTGTTTTATATTAATTACCATATTAAATTAATTAAATAACAGAAAAAATAACAATAATTTCATACTGCTTAAAAAAAAAACTATATTATCTACTTTTTTTAGTTAATACTTTTTGGAATATTTCTGTTTCTCTTCTATGTTCATCTGCTATTGCCAATTCTCTATCACTCGCATAACCAGATAATTCGTTTGCTATCTTACAACTTTGCTCATAATCGTATGAAGTGGATTCAATAACTCCTTGTGCACCTTTATTTGTTATTTCAATTGGACTTATATTTTTTCTTTCAGTTGAATTATTTGCTTCAAATTTATTATGATACATGTATCCTAATATGTAATTTGCTAAAGCATTATGTCCAGGTGTAGATATATGGAAATTACTTTCACTATTATTATATTTTTTACCAACTTCTTCTGTATCAACAAATGTAATTCCATATTGTTTGCATAAATTTGTTAATTCTTCATTATAAGCAATTACTAAATCTCTAAATATATTCATTTCTTCACTTTGTAAAGATTTTGGAATATAAGCACCTAATGTATAAATATCTGTTTTTGAATTAATTCCTAAAATAGTATTATAATTTTTTTCCATAGCATTTATGACTTTTTTTAAAGTTTTTGGGTTACTTGTTTTTTCTAAAGTGTAATAATAATTAGGTTTTTTGTCTCTTGATTTATAATCTCTTTTTATTCCAAAAGGATTTGCTCCAACTTCACGCATTAAATCGTTAACTCCGCTTGAATATATTAATACAGGTTCTTGTGACTCTTTTAATGAAGTAGATATATTAATTTTTTCGTCACCATTTTTTGGTGTATATATTAATCTATAAGCATTACCAACTTTACCTAAAAACTTAGGTAACCCAATATCAGACATAACCTTTTCTAAAGCACTAACAACACTATATATTTGTGATAGTTTTATTTCTTCTAAACTTAAATTATTCTTTAAGAAATAATCAATATGCTCAGTTTTATTCATAGTAAGTGAAAAAGCATTAATAACTTCTGGTGTTAATTCTTCACTTGTCAAAGCAGCAGCTAAATACTCTAATAATCCTTTTTTAAAGAAAGTAGATGTTGTATTTACACCTTGTGAGTCATTAAGCCCCACTATTAATAAACCATTATCTTTATAATGTTGTATTAATTTTTCAATTTTCTCATTATCTGAAACAATATTTTTCACCTAATATTTCCCCTTAAATTGCCGCTTATTCTATCACAAAAAGGAATTTTTGTCAATTTATCTAAAAGATCCTCTTATATTGCTTTCTGCTGTTTCTCTATCAACATTTCTATATTCTTCATTTGTATATTTATTTAATCTATTCATATCAAAGTTGAATAGAGAATTTTTTGATTTATATAATTCTACGATTCTATTCTGTTGCCAATTCGGATACTTTGCATCTAAAATGCCTAATAATGAACTAACAACTATTTCTTTTTTACTGTGTGGAAAATTTACCCAAAGCATAGCATTTTCAACTCTAAACAAAGTATGTAAAATGTATAGACTCTCAATTTGATTTTTATATTGTTCAGATAATCCTCTTTCTTTCATTTGCATTTGAATATTATCAACACATTTTATAACATCCAAAATTTTTGGAATTTTATTTATAAAATCTTTTATTGTTGTATTCATATTTACTCTATAATTATAAACAGGTTCATCCATATGGAATATTTTTTCACTGCTTGCAATAACAACAGGCATAATTGCTAAATCTTCCCACTTAGTATTTTCGGGGAACCTTAAATCTCCAATTAAATCTCTACTAATTAGTTTATTACCAATTCCTGGTGTTTCTGTTACAATGTAATCTCTATTCTTACTTAAATCTACTAGCTGACTTCTATTTATATCACTCCAACTACATTTATCTTCCATTTTTATTGGGCCAAGAATCATTTGGTAATTTCCTCTTACTAAAGATACATTATGTTCTTTAGCAAGTGTATACATCTTTTCTAAAATATCAGCTTTTAGATAATCATCTGCATCTACAAATTTTATAAATTCACCATTAGCATTTTCAATTCCTATATTTCTAGCAGATCCAGCGCCACCATTTTCTTTAGTATAGATTTTTAGTTTTCCTTTATATCTTTGTGATAATTCATCTAAAACACTTAAACTATTATCATTAGAACCATCATTTATTGCTATTATCTCAATATCTTGCATTGTTTGATTAGCAATACTTGAAATACATTGCCTTAAATATTTTTCAGCATTATAAACTGGAATAATTACACTTACTTTTGCCATATACATCATCTTTCCCAAAAATTTATTACACAATCATTATAACACATTCATACCGACAACAATTTGAATTAATAATTAATATAGTATAGTTGTCCAATTAATGACCTAACCAATTATTTAACTGTCAATAATTTCAGATTGAAAGTATGTACCACTAATGGAGAGTTTTTTTCTTTTAAAAAGAAAAAATCAATCATTTCTGATTGATATATATCTAAAAGATCGAATAGTTCGAACAGATTCATCAATGGTGCATGTGAAGGGACTTGAACCCATACATAGTTACCTACTGCGGATTTTGAGTCCGCCGCGTCTACCATTCCGCCACACATGCATTAACAAGAAAATTATATCATAAATATAAAATCTTGCAAATAATTAATCAATTATATCAATTTCCATTAAAGACTTTTCCCACTTATTTAAAATCATTTTAATATTATCATCAGGTAATTCATTATACTTAGTTCTAGCTTGAATTATTTTATTATCCTTAACTTCAATAGTTACAAAAGATTTTAAAGTATTATCTTTTTTTCTTAAAAAATATATCTGGGATTCTCCACTACTATATTTTTCAGAATACATACTTACACAATTATTTTGTTGATAACCCTCATCACATAAACTTTGTACAGACTCTGCCGGAATAATTATATAATTATCATCTTCATAACAATTAAATTTTAAAGCACTAGAAATACTTTTTATTTTTTCATCAATCAAAGGATCTTCAATAATTTTTACTCTAGCAAACATATTATTATGTGCTTCTAATAAATCATCAGGGTAAATTATCCTCTTATCTTTTAAATCATATCCCAATTGTAAACAATAATTTAAATAATCAACATATTCCAAAATATAATCATAATCATATTCTTTTGAATCAAAATACTTTTTTAATTTTTTATAGTCTATATCAAATAAACCTATAGAATTATCAGTAATACTATTAACATCCCAAATAAAATTTACTAAAGATATATCTTTTTCCCTACATATTTTTAAAGCATCTAATTGATCAATACTTAAATTATTATCTTTTATAAAATCTAAATATTCTTTTCCAAGACCTAATACACCAGTTAAAGATTTATTTGTTATATCTAATCTATCACAATCCATAGCTAAATTATATAACCCATACTTAGCAAGATATTCAAAAACAGGATATCTAATAGGTAATAAAACTATATTATGAAATTCCACATTACTAGAATAATAATCAATCATATTAAAAATACCAGTATATTTATATAAAGTTTTTCTAAGTATATTAATATTATCTTTATATAAATAATTAACTAAATAATCATCATTAAATAATAATTCTTTTAATAACAATTCTTCCTTATTTAAATCTTTATTTCTATAAACATAATCAATTTCATCATAAGAAATAAACTTATTATTAAATAAATCTCTAATATAATTATTAGTAATTAATAAAGAATAGATTATTTCCTTTTTATTAACTATTTTATAGTCATTAAAAAGTTTTACATATTTTTCAGTATTCTTAATTAGATATAATATTGGATTATTATTATCATCTAAATCAAAAATATAAAAATAAGAATTAAAAGAATCCATATCTAAATAATTAATATCTGTAATAAAACAACAATAATAATTATTACTTC
>JAFWRK010000062.1 GCA_017519965.1 Bacilli bacterium | reverse complement strand
TATATAATCTATTTTAGGTTTTTATAAATAAGTAATATTAAATAAATGTCAATCAAATTAGCCAAATTACTACTTCTAATCTTTTTGTGTTTTTTCATTATATTTGATAAAGCATCTTATAGAACATTTTTTTTGATTGAGGATTTAAAGTCATTTCGTTCTATAAAAAAGTATTGTATAGTTATTGTCTTTGGAACTAGGCCAGAAGCAATAAAAATGATTCCTATAATTAAAAAATTAAAAAATAATAGAAAGTTTTTATGTATTACGATTAAAAGATAAATACAGGACAGCATAAAATAATGATAAAACAAATCTTAGAATCTCTTAATGCTTCTGATTTTATTGATATTGAATTAAATGTTATGAAAAATAATCAAACTTTGGTGGAACTAACTTCTAAAATAATTCTTGAACTTAATAAAATTTATTCATTAATTAGTCCTGATGCTGTAATAGTCCAAGGAGATACATCTTCCAGCTTTGCAGCTGCACTTTCTGCATATTATCAAAAGATTCCTATTTTTCATGTAGAAGCCGGACTTAGAACAAACAATATATATTCCCCTTTTCCCGAAGAATTTAATAGAGTTGCAATTGATGATATAACTACTTTATATTTTGCTACTACTGAATTGGCGGCAAATAATCTTATAAGGGAAAATAAAAATAAGAGTAACATTTTTATAACTGGGAATACAGTGGTTGATGCATTAAAATTAACTCTTGAAAATACATCTCCATCGAAATATATTCAAATGTTATTAAAAATATCTGAGTCACGCTGTAAATTAAAACAAAATTGTAAAATTATATTATTGACTTGTCATAGGAGAGAGAATTATTATAAGCCAATTACTAATATTCTAAATGCAGTTAAGAAGCTGCTTGAGGATTTTGAAGATATAGTTATAATACTTCCTTCTCATTTAAACCCAAATGTTATACAATCTATTAAAATAGGATTACCTGACAATATTTATGATGATATTATTGTTGGAAAAATTATTACTGATAATAATTATTTATTTTTTAATCGATTATTGTTAATTAAACCATTAAATTACATTGATCTTATCCATTTACAAAAAACTAGTTACTTCATTATGACTGATTCTGGTGGTATTCAAGAAGAAAGTATATCAATTGGGAAACCAGTCTTAATTCTTAGGGAAAATACTGAAAGACCTGAAGGAATTTTAAGTGGTTCTGCTTTTTTAACTGGGACATCTTCTTATAAAATTTATTATTATGCTTCTCTACTTCTAAGAGATAGAGAATTATATGCAAAAATGGCAAAACCTTATAATGTATATGGTTATGGAAATTCTAGTACAATTATTGTTAATCTTATTGAGTGTTTTTTTGAAAATAGATTAACAGATAAATATTTTAATTTTTCAAAACCATTAAATAATCTTAAAATTTTTCAATATAATAATTCATTCTCCAATTATAAAAATGATTATCAATTTGATCTTGTTATAGTTCTTACAGTTTGGAAAAGAAATAATCTCAATACACAACTTATGCAAATTAAACGCCAATCTATCCTTAAACAAAAAAAAACAAATATAATTGTTTTTCAGAATTTTTATCATATAAATATTGATAAAACTATAGAAGAATGGAAGAAGCCTGGTACATTCAGTGATCAAGTCATAATAACTTTTATCAAATCTCCTATTGAAACAGGTTATTATGGTAGATTTATTTCACCTTTAATATCTTCAGTAACTAATAATGCTTATTTTATTATATGCGATGATGACGTTATATGGGGAGATAGATATTTTGAAAATATGATTCGTGTTGTAAATGAAGGTTTCCTTGCCACAAGAAATGGGAGATTAATAAATAAACAATATCAAGAAGTTGGTCCTAATGAAAAAGTATTTCAAAGGGATAATCAAGTATGTTTTGACGAGGATATTGAATATGATTTTGGAGGCCATATTTGGGCAGGCCGTATATCTTGGCTTAAAATGGCTTGGCAGCATATTCCTATATCTTTAGATAATTGTGAAGATTTTTGGTTAAGTGCTACATTAAAAACTTTTTATAATATTGCAACTAAGACCCCTAAATGCCCATGCCCAAAGGATAATCCAGTGAACCCAGATTTATGTGCTGCTTCTGAAAAGAGCGCTTCTAATCATACTAATAGTATAATTGGAAAAAGAACAATAGACCATTCCATTAGAGCAAATTTAATTAAAGCTATTTCTATGCATTTAAATTATAAACCTTTGTTATTTTATAATTCAAAAACAATAGATATAATTAATGATAAATTTAAATTTGGAAATATAACACATCCTCTTTTTAATTTATCTGATACTTTATGGAAAAATATTAATTATTGGCAATAAAAAAAAATTTAAAGTGTTTTAAATAGCATTTAAATTTTTATAATTATTATTTTTATCC
>JAFWRK010000010.1 GCA_017519965.1 Bacilli bacterium | reverse complement strand
TTTGAAAAATTAATAAATAAATAAGACTAGAATTTCTAGTCTTTTTGTATTATATAATATATATGGAGATGTAATATGAAGTATTTACTTTTATATAATGTAGATGGATTAAGTAAGGGTATTTTTCTTAAAAGTTACTTAGATGATGGCTTTGAGATAGTATTTGATTTAAATAATTATATTTTAATTAAAAAAGATAGTAATAATATAATAGATGAAGATATATATGTAAAAATAGTTTATTCATTTTTAAATAGTAGTTCAATTATAAAAAATAGTAAAGGAAAGATTATTGATTTAACTAGCGCATTTAAATATGCTGAATCTAAGAATGGATATAATAAATTAGATAATAAATTTGATTGGTATATTAGGAATACTATTATTAAAGAAATTATTAATAAAGACTAAAAAAAGTTTTTTTTATTTATAAGGAAAATTTGCTTGACTATATAGATATGGTATATAATTATTCAGGCTTAGGGGGAAATTGTGTGAAAAGCTTACAAGTAGTTACTCCATATACTAAATGTATGTTTAACTGTCCTTTTTGTATTTCTAAAGGACAAGCTCATCATAACATTTTTGAAGATAACTACACTAATAATCATGAGGTATGGAAAAATAATTTAATTAATACTATATCAAATGATGATGAACTTAAATATGTTGTTATAACTGGTAATAATGAACCTATGCAATCAAAAGATTGTATTAGAGATATTGTAAACATTGTTAGAGAGTTCAGAAATGATATTCAAATAGAGATACAAACTAGATATTATCCTGCTGATGAAGTATATGATTTACTAGATGTTGTTGCTTATTCAATATCTGATCCTAAATTAATTAGTAAAATTAAACCTAGAGGTAAGATTAAAAGATATGTTATTATTTTAACTGATGATTTTAATAATTATAAATTAGAAGATATTTTAAATAATATGCCAAAAGATGTTACACAATTGACATTTAAAGTATTACAAGATAGTGAAGGTGTTAATCCAACACTTGATGAATATATAAGAAACCATGATATTGATCAAAATACATTAGATATGTTAAGAGAAGATGTTAAGAACTATAATGGTAATATTTCAATTATGTTAGATGAAAACTGTATGGATTCAATCGGAAGATATAAAATATTTAGAGAAGATGGAAATATTTATTCAACATGGGATGCAGCAGTACCAGAAAATATATAAGACTAGGAAACTAGTCTTTTTATATGTAGTGCTAAACTTGAAAAAATAGGCAAAATATGCTATAATTAAGTTACTTAGAGGAGAGTAGCTCAATATATATTTCGTCATTACGATAATATCCGGAATATATAGATCGATGATTTGCAAGACCTTTATGAATATAATTCATAAGGTCTTTTTTTAAACCTTATGAAGAAGGGAGAGATGGTATATGAGTATGGTACCTATTATGTTGATGATGATGCATCAACAACAACAAAGAAACATGCATATGATGCAAGAAAATGAACGTAGAAGAAGAGAAGAAAGACGTAGAAGAGAAGAAAAAGAACGTAAAGAAAAAGAAGAAAGACAACGTAAATTAGTTGAACATCGTAAAACTTCACCAGTTGTATATAGTGAAGGTTATGATGAAGGTTGGCAAAGAGATAGATGCTTAAAAGCATTTACTTTACAACCATGTGTTCAAAGCTTAGTTCATGCAATTGAAGAAGTAAGACCTCGTGTTATAAAGAGTGAAGAACAAAGATATGATCAAATGATAATTGATACTGGTTATGAGTATGAAGTATTAAGACAAGAAATAGAAAGTGATATTAAAAAATTACAAGAAATGGGTATATCAATTAAAGGAGAACAATATCGTTTAACTAGATTAAGTCCTATTAAAACTAATTTGGCTCAACCAGAACAAGTTACTGAAAGATTTGGCCGTACATTTACTATTAATGGTCAAGCAATTGAATTGAATCCAGAAATTCTTACAGATGAAGAATATTTTTCAAGAAGATATTTATCAATGGATCCTAATGAAATTGAAAGAGATTATAACGAAACTCAAATCAGAATGAGAAGATATCAATCTTTTGGTAAATATTTAAAATTCTTACTTAGAACTAGAAAATATTTAGAATTAGAAGAACATTCTGAAAATATTGGTAGAAAACATGATGAACTTGAACTAAGAAAAAGTGAAAAAGATAGTTTCCAATCTTTATCAAAAGAACAATTATTAGCTATTAAAGCTTATTTTGAACATTTAGATAAATTATCTACTATTGGTAATAGAATAGCAAATTTATTCTATACTAAAAGACAATTAAGTAGTACAGATAATAAAGGTGTATATGAATTAACTATTGAAGAAATATTTTCTAGTGGACAATATGATGAATTAATTGCTCAAGCAAAAGATTATATAAGCAAAATAACAGGTAATGATGAAGAAACTATGAAAGAAGCTTATGAATTAGTTAAAGGTGAATATCCTGTTGAAGTTTCTAGAAAATCTATTTACGAATTACTTATTTCTAAGTTAAAAGGATATCAAAAAGAAGAACCTAAAAAATTAATTCTTAGTTAAATAATAAGACTAGATAATTCTAGTCTTTTTTTATGTTATAATAAAACAAGGATGTGAAATGGATGAAATTACTTGATAAAAAACTACTTAAAACTATATCTATTGAAACAATAATATTAATGCTTATTGCACATGGTTTTGTTTATTATAATATTATGTTTTCTCATGATTCAATTAGTGTATTTCATGGCGGATATTTTGGAGATTCTATTGGTATAGGTAGATTCTTAATACCTGTATGGAATTATGTTAGAGGAGAGTATTATCCACCTTATTTAATAGGAGTTTTATCTATTATTATCTTTATTGCAATTAATTATTTTGTAATTAAGATATTTAGTATTAAAGATAAAGGTTTAATACTAGCTATTTGTGGTATTATAACTACTTGTGTAAGTTATACTTTATTAAATGCTACTTATATTAATTATTCTGATATGTATGCATTTTCAATTTTATTAAATGTTTTAGCAGTTTTCTTAATGAGGAGAAAAGATAAAATATCTATTTCAGCTATTTTATTATTATTTATTTCTTTAGGCCTTTATCAAGCTTATATAGGCATTACTATAGGTTTTTCAATTGTTTTATTGATTATTGATCTTTTAAACAAAGAAGAAGCTAAAAAGGTTATAAAAAAAGGTATTATATATGTTATTCAAATAGTTATAAGTTTGTTCTTATATTATATTGCTGTTAAACTTGTTCCTAGATTTACTCATATAGAATTAGAAACTTATTATAATAGTGTTTCTAATTTTGGTAACTTTGGAGGGCTTAAAAACTTAATTAAGATTATTATTGGTACTTATACTAATTTTTTTAATACTTTAATAGTATCTAAAACATTCCATAGAACTATTGTTACTGGTATAAATTGTATATTATTTTTATTATTTGTATTCTATTTTATTAAGAATGTTATTACTAATAAATTAAAGATAAGTCAAATTA
>JAFWRK010000061.1 GCA_017519965.1 Bacilli bacterium | reverse complement strand
GGACAACAAATTATTATGCTGATATATTTGCTGGTAATGCAAATATGGTTCCATCTGTAATTAAATATATTATTTTTTCTTTAATAGGAATTGGTCCATTATGGTATGCTCATGTTTTATTTGTAGCGTCTTTATTAATAGTTTTAATTAGAAAAATTGATAATAAAAATGTTTTAGACGATCTTTTTAGTAAAATTAATTTACCAATTCTATTTTTATTATTTTTATTAGTTTGGGGTTCTTCATTTATATTAAATACACCAGTTATTACAGTATATAGATGGGGAATATATTTGTTGATGTTTATATTAGGTTATTATATATTTTCAAGCGATAAGATTATTAAAAAATTAGAAAGTGTTTCAATACTATTAGGAATAACAACATTAATTGTTGGAATTATATTTACAATAGTAAACTATGGAACTAACTTTGGATCTAATGAATTTTTAACTAACATATTTACAAATATTTATATATGGTTAGTAATTTTGTCAGCATTTGGTCTTGGTAAAAAATACTTAGATTTTGAAAATAAATTCACTAACTATATGAATAAGAATAATTTTAGTTTTTATGTACTTCATTATTCAATACAAATTGTTATAGCATTTATCCTTGTTGAATATATTAAACTTAATAATTTTATATTTAATTATATAATTTTAATTATAGGAACAATAATTGTATTACCTTTAATAACTGAATTTTTAAAAAGAATTCCAATCGTAAATAGATTATTACTGGGTATAGTAAATCAACAGAAGAGTTCTAAAAATTAAGATTTATCGAACGGATGAGAATCCGTTTTTTATGTTAAAATAGTTATGTAGTAATTAACTCTCAGGTTCTGTCCTGTTATATAATTAATAACAATCATATAATTATTTGTGAAAGGAAGGATAATATGGATCAAATTAAAATAGGAAAATTTATTTTAAATTGCAGAAAAGAAAAAGGTCTAACTCAAGAACAACTTGCAGAAAAATTAGGTGTTACAAGTAAATCAATTAGTAGATGGGAAAATGGCAATACAATGCCAGATTATTCTTTATTAAAAGACTTATGTAATGAGTTAGATATTAATGTTAATGAATTATTATCTGGTGAAAAAATTAAGGGGAATGATTATATGAACAAATCTGAAGAAAACTTAATTAAATTAAGAAAACAAATAGATAAAAGAAAAAAAGTATTAAAGATTATTACTTATATATTTATGGCAATCATTATTATTGCATTTGTTTTAAATATAGTATTAAATCGTATTTTGCCTGATGATAGACATTGGACTATAATTAGATATACTTTTTTATATAGTGGCATAGCTCTATTCATAGTTTCTATTGTTCTTGAATTATTTAAATTTGATAAATAAAAGCTCGGAAGATTAAGATATTACGAAGTTGTATATAACCCCCCTAAGTCCAAAGCAGTATAAGCTGCTATTAAAGAAAAAGAAGCTAAGAAAGCAGAAAAGAAAGCTGCAAAGAAATCTAAATAATAAAATTAAGACTAGAGTAATCTAGTCTTTTTTCTGTGATATAATATTTTTAATATTTATTTAATAAATAAATGCATAATTATATTTGAGGTGATGAACACTATGAGAATATTAATTGTAGAAGATGAAGAGTCATTAGCTGAATTAGTAGCAAATAGATTAAAAAAGGAAAAATATATAGTAGATATATCAAACGATGGAGAAGATGGTTTATATAATGCATTAGAAGATGTATATGATTTAATATTATTAGATATAATGTTACCTAGCGTAAATGGTATTGATATATTAAAAGAAATTAAAAAGAACAATATTAAAGCCAAAGTAATAATGTTAACAGCTAAATCTGAATTGGAAGATAAACTATTAGGATTTAGTGAAGGTGCTAATGATTATATCCCAAAACCTTTTCATATTGATGAAGTGGTCGCAAGAGTAAATGCTCAACTAAGAATTGAAAAAGTAAAAGATAATAACTTAGAATTTGGAGATTTAATTCTTGATTTAAAAACATCTGATATAATTAATAAAAACAATAATGAAAAGATAAATATTATAAATAAAGAATTTCAATTATTAGAATATTTTATGAATAATCCAAATCAAGTTCTATCAAAAGAGATGATTTATGATAAAGTATGGGGAATAGAAAATGACTCAATTTCTAATAACTTAGAAGCATATTTATCTTTTATTAGAAAGAAATTAAAACTTATTGGATCAAATGTAACTATAAAGTCTTTAAGAAATTTAGGATATAAAATGGAGTATAATGATGAAGGAATTAAATAGAAAAGTTTTTACAATTATATTTTTAATTTTATCTTTATTTGTTTTCTTTTATATAGTTTCTAATAATGTTCAATTATATTTTAAAGAATATGAAAATGTAAGAAGAAATCTTACTTTTAATAATGGTTTAAATAGACCTAATGATGATTTAGATAGAATGATTGTGATGGATTACGAAATATATACTGTTATTCTTGATAATAAATCAATATATAAAATAATTAATCATAGTAATACTATTAGTAATTTTAATATATTATCTGTTGCCTCTAAT
>JAFWRK010000060.1 GCA_017519965.1 Bacilli bacterium | reverse complement strand
AAAATAAAAAAGTAAGGAGTACTTACTTTAATATTTAAAATGGTGACCCGTATGAGATTCGAACTCATGACCCTTTGATTAAAAGTCAAATGCTCTACCAACTGAGCTAACAGATCATATACTAAAAAATGGCTGCCTTGGCTAGATTCGAACTAGCGCATGTCAGAGTCAAAGTCTGATGCCTTACCACTTGGCTACAAGGCAATATTATGATAAAAAAAGTGGTGGAGAGAGATGGATTCGAACCATCGAACTCATAGAGAACAGATTTACAGTCTGTCGCGTTTAGCCTCTTCGCTACCTCTCCAAAAAAATGGTGCCGAAACCAGGACTTGAACCCGGAACCTACTGATTACAAGTCAGTTGCTCTACCAATTGAGCTATTTCGGCATTATAAATGGTGGGCGATATAGGACTCGAACCTGTGACCCCCTGCTTGTAAGGCAGGTGCTCTAACCAACTGAGCTAATCGCCCGAACTTAGTTTTAAACCGGTTGACGTATTTAAATATATCAATTAAATGATTATTTGTCAACATTTTTTAAGGTTTTTTTACTTTTTTTACCTATTTTAAACCTATTTCTTCTAATTTGTCCTTTATCCAAGTTTCTAATTGATTTTCTAATGAATTAAATCCATTGGTTGTCTCTTTAATTTTCTCTCTTTTAGTTTTAAAACTTGCATCAAATTCTTTTATGCTTAATTTTAGTTGTTTTTTTTCATTATCTATTTCTATTATCTTAGCAATAATGCTATCTCCTACTTTGGCATAGTCATTTACATTTTTTACAAAGTTTTCTGAAATCTCTGATATATGTATTAATCCAGTATATCCTTCGTAGTTTACAAATATACCATAAGTTTCTACACCTGTTACTTTAGCTTCTATAACTTCTCCTACGTTTATTTTTTTCATAACTACACCTCGCTTTCTTATTATAACAATATATTTCTGCATTAACAAGTAATTGTTTGCTTAATATTAACTACTGTGTTATAATTTTATCGGTGATTTTATGGAAAAAAATGAAGAAACTATACTAAAAATTGTTTCATTAATTGATAAAATAAGACCTTATCTTATTAATGATGGCGGTGATATAAGGTTTGTAAAATATGAAAATAACATTGTTTATGTTACTTTAGGTGGAGCATGTAAGGATTGTGCATTAATTGATATGACATTAAAAGATGGAATTGAAGAGATGATAATTAGTGAAATACCTGAAGTTAAGGAAGTTAAAAATATAAATGAGGAATAGAAATTAATAATTTCTATTTTTTTTTATCCACTCTATAACTTGTTTACTAAATAATAATTCTGATGATTTGAATAGAAATAATTCATATTTCTTAATATTTTTTTTAATAATCTCTATTTGTTCTTTTTGTTTATTATTACTTAAAACTATATTTTCTACAATATCGTAATAATATGTTGGAAATAGTAATCTACTAAATATTAATTCCTTATTATATTTTTTTAGGTCTATTTTTTTTAAAAAATCTGTAGCTTCTTTTTCTTTATTGGAAAAAAATAAATATTTGATATATTCTGCATAATCTCTTTCTTTATAATCTATAATGATATTATTATTGTTTCTATAATCTTTATCATTTATTCGAATTCTACATATGCTATTTTGCTTTTCTTCTATTTTGTCTTTATTATTATTTAAAAAACTAATTGCTGATTCAGCTAGTCCCATGTAATAACTATTTAATTCAATTATGTCATTATCTGTAATTCTTATTTTTTCAATTTCATTCACTTTATTAATCCAAAGTTCTTTCCAATTATTTTTTTTTATTATTTTTACATTTTTATAGTCTTTTAATACTTCATTACTTTTTATCCTATTCATATTAATTTTTTCCAAAATATATATATTATTTTTATATTTTAAAAATAAATCATTTCTTTT
>JAFWRK010000059.1 GCA_017519965.1 Bacilli bacterium | reverse complement strand
TGAAGGATTTATGAATAAACTTGTTGCTAAAGGTTATAAAAAAGAAGATATTTATTCAGATTTCTATCTAAATGAATGGATTGAATTTTATATTGATACTAAATATAGTGGTGCTGAAAGTGATGTTAAGATTTTAATTACACCTCATAAAACAGTAGAAGAATTAGAAAAAATGTCTTTATCTAAATTAGAAGAATTAGCAAATGATAATGGTGGATATGTAATTGATTACAAAACACCAGAAGCTGATAATTATAAGTATGTTGGAAATGGATATGTTAATATGGATTATCCAGAAGGAAAATATGATATCTTATTTACTTACAAAGGTAAATTGGCATATTTCATTAATGTTAACTTAACAAAAGAACCAACTGAATAACAAATAAGCTCCAGTTTTGGAGCTTTTAAAATGCTCGGAAGATTAAGATATTACGATAAATAAACAGGAGTAAAATCCTGTTTTTATTATGATATACTATAGGTGGGAGTTGGAAGTATGTCAAAGTATAAAGTAGGAGCTTATATAAGATTATCTAGAGATGAAATTTATAGTGATTCTGATAGTATAGACAATCAACTTAAATTAGCTGAATTTTATTGTGATAATAATGATTTAAAAATAGTTGGAAAGTATATTGATAATGGTTATAGCGGAACGGATTTTAATAGACCTAGTTTTCAAAAATTGTTAAAAGATATAGATAGTGGTTTGATCAATACAATAATAGTTAAAGATTTATCAAGATTTGGTAGAAATTATGTTAAGGTTGGTTTTTATCTACACTATTATTTTCCAGGTAGAAATATACGATTTATTTCTATTAATGATGATTATGACAGTTTAAAGCATGATAACATTATGGAAAGATTAGATGTACCATTAAAAAACATGATGCATGATCATATGGCATATGAAACTTCAGTTAAAATTAAAAAGTCATTAAGAATAAATAAAGAAAAGGGTAATTTTGTAGGTTCTTCAGTTATATATGGATATAGAAAAAATCCTAAAGATATTCATAAATTAATAATTGATAATAAAGCAGCAGACATAGTTAGAGAGATATTTAATATGTTTTTACTTGGAATGAGTAAATCTGAGATAGCTGAAAAATTAAATAAAAGAAAAGTTATGACTCCTGCACTTTATAAAAAAACGTATAATCTAGGGTATACTAAACCTAAGAAAGATAATAAATGGAATTATGAAATTATTGATAGAATATTAAGAGATGAAAACTATACTGGTACATTGGTACAAGGAAAAAGAAAAAATGAGAGTTATATAACTCATAAAGAAGTAAAGAATCCAGAAAAAGAATGGATAAAGTTCGAAAAACATCATGAAGAATTGGTATCTAAAGAAGTATTTGATAAAGTTCAAGAAATGTTAAAAGTACAAAGAAGAAGTACTAATAAAAATGATTTATTATCTGGTTATTTATTTTGTGCTGATTGTGGTGGAACTATGACTATAGTTAAAGGAAAGAAAAACAGTTATTATTACTGTAGAAATAGTATAAACAAAAAAATATGTTCAAAACATAGAATTAGAAAAAACGATTTATATAATAGAATCATTGAGTTAATAAATATTAAAAAAATAGATAATAAAATAATAAACGAATTAAATAGAGGTTTGATTATAAGATATATTGATAAGATTGTAGTTTATGAAGAAGAAATAGTAGATATAATCTTAAAATATGAGAGCGAATTAATAAAATAGTATGCTATAATTAATTAGGAAAAAAGGAAGTGATTTCTAATGAATAAAGAAGAAAAAGTGTTTTCTAATACGGTTATCAATTGGTTCCCAGGACATATGGCTAAAACTCGTCGTGAAATAAAAGAGAATATTAATTTAGTTGATATAGTCTATGAAGTAATTGATAGTAGAATGCCTTTAAGTAGTAAGATTATTGATATAGATGAACTTATTGGTAATAAAGATAAAGTTCTTATTATGACTAAATATGATTTATGTGATAAAACAGAAACTAATAAATTTATTGACTATTATAAAAGTCTTGGATATAAAGTATTACCTGTTGATTTAATAGGTATGAAAGATATATCTAAACAAGTATTAGATATTAGTCAAGATACATATAATAAACTTAATGAATCACGTAAGAACAAAGGTCTTAAACCTCGTAGTTTACGTGCTTTAGTAATAGGAGTTCCTAATGTAGGTAAATCTACATTAATTAATCGTTTAGTTAATAAAAAGGCTACTAATGTTGGTAACAAACCTGGAGTTACTAAAAGTATTAGTTGGATTAGAATTAATAAAGATTTAGAACTTTTGGATACTCCTGGAATACTTTGGCCCAAATTAGAAAATCAAAAATTTGCTCATAATCTTGCAGTTCTTTCATCTATTAAAGAAGAAATATTAGATCAAGAACAATTAACTAAATATATAATAGAAGTACTATATACACTATATCCTGAAAAGATTAAAGAAAGGTATAAAGTAGAAAGTATTGATTTAAATAATTTAGTTGAATTTTATAATCATATAGGTAAAAATAGAGGTGCTTTATTAAAAGGTAATGAAATCGATTATGATAAAGTATTTAGTATTATTATTAATGATTTAAAAACTAATAAATTTGAAAATATTACTTTTGATAGGATAGAAGAAGTTGAATAATACTTCTTTTTTTATTTTTATCTTTAAAAAAATAATTATAATTGATAGAATATTAATAGGTGATAACAATGAAGGAATTAAAAAATATTTTAGACAAAGGAACTAATGCTATATTTAAATGGTTAAATAAAGTATCTGAAGCAGTTACATCTGGAAAATATAGTATTATTATAAAAACAGTTATTAGAATATTATTACTAATACTTATTTATTGGTTAGTTGGAGTATTATTCAATGCTATTAAATATTTAGGTATTGTTTTAATATATTTA
>JAFWRK010000058.1 GCA_017519965.1 Bacilli bacterium | reverse complement strand
TAATAAAACTAAAGAAATATATTTTGATAAAGAAAATATTTATTTAGAAATGAAATAAATATATCGTAAGATTAAGATATTCACGTACATTAAGGTGAGAAATAATCTCATCTTTTTTTAGTAATATTGCGATCAATCTAAATTCAAGAAAAGTACAAATTTATGATAAAATAAATATATAAGTTAAACTCCACGTTATGTTTGGTTATACCATATTAAAAACTTGTTATAATTATTTATGAAAAGAGGGACAATAATGAATCAAGATAATATTGGAAAGTTTATTGCTGAATGTCGTAAAGAAAAAAATATGACTCAACAAGAATTGGCAGAAAAATTAGGTGTGACTGATAGAGCTATATCAAATTGGGAAAATGGTAGAAGATTACCAGATTTAAGTTTAATAAGTTTGGTTGCCAATGAATTAGATGTTAGTGTTGCAGAATTGCTAAATGGAAGAAAACTTAATAAAGAAGAACTTGAAGAATTAAAAACTACAATTGATAAATTGTTAGAGTATAATACAGTTGAAGAAATAAAGAAAATAAAAAAGATTAATGGTGCATTTACTTTATCATTCATTTTTATTGTTTTGGCAGTTATTATTAATGAATTTAATTTTTCTTCAGATATATTCAATTTTGAAGTTGCAGCATCTTATTTATTAGGTTCAGGAGTAGGAATTGGCTTATTAGCTATTATTAATAATTACATGAAGATAAATAAACAAAAAGATAATATAAATAAATCAAATGATAATTTAGTTTTAAGATTGAAAAAAAGAGCGAATACAAAAAATAAGTAATGCTCGTAATATTAAGATATTCCCGTTCCAACGATGAGAGAAATCTCATCTTTTTTTAGTAATCTTGCGATGCTTTACTTTTGTATAAAATAGGTATATAATTAAGTATGAAAAGTATAACTTGTTATACTTTAAAGGAGGCATATATGAAAGATAAATTTGTGGGTATTGCTAAAGTTGGAGAAAAAGGACAAATAGTAATTCCTAAAGAAGCAAGAGATATGTTTGATATTAAACCTGGAGATACTGTTGTAGTTTTATGTGATAAAAAGAAAGGAATGGCTATTGTTAAATCTGAAGTATTAGAAGATACTATGGATAAAATTATGCCAGATGGTAAATAATATGTATTCAATTGAAACAAAGAAATTAACTAAAAAGTTTAAAGATAAAATTGCAGTAAATGGAATAGATTTAAATATTAAACAAGGTGAATTATTTGCACTTTTAGGAACTAATGGTGCTGGAAAAACTACAACAATTAAAATGTTATCAGGATTAATATTACCAACTTCTGGAAGTATTAAAATCCTTGATATGGATATGAAAAAAGATATATTTAAAATAAAAGAAATATTAAATGTTTCACCACAAGAAACTGCTATTGCTCCAAATTTAACCGTAAAAGAAAACTTAGAATTTATGGCTGGAGTTTATCAGATAAAAGATAAAGATAAAAAGATTAATGAATTAATTAAAATGTTTAAATTAGATGAAGTATTAAACAAAAGAGCAAAAACTTTATCTGGTGGATGGCAAAGAAAAGTATCTATTGCAATAAGCTTAATTAATGATCCTAAAATATTATTTTTAGATGAACCTACACTTGGTTTAGATGTTATTGCAAGAAAAGAATTATGGAAAGTTATTTATGAATTAAAAGGTAAAATAACAATAATTTTAACAACTCATTATATGGAAGAAGCAGAAAGTTTATCAGATAGAATCGGTATAATGGCAAATGGTAATATTGTTGAAGTTGGAACCTCTAAAGAATTAATCAATAAAACTAAAGCTAAAAATTTTGAAGATGCCTTTGTATCAATTGCAACTGGAGGTGAGTTATAATGAGAATGATTAATTTTGCTAGAAGAAATTTTAAGGAATTAATTAGAGATCCTTTAAGTTTAGTATTTGAAATAGCATTACCAATATTTTTATTATTTATATTTCAGCAAATAAAAATACCTGGAGATACATATAAGCTTGAAAATTTTACTCCTGGAATCATTATATTTGGATTTTCTTTTATTACTTTATTTACATCAACATTAGTAGCAAAAGACAGAGGATCATCATTATTGATAAGACTTGGAACTTCACCAATGAAATCAAGTGATTATATTTTAGGATATATATTATCTTTAATACCAATCATCATTATACAAGATTCATTATTTTTTATAGTTGCTTGTTTATTAGGGTTAAATATTAGTATAAATATAATATTAACTATTGTAGCATCAATATCTGTTTCAATATTATTTATAGCATTTGGGATATTAATTGGTAGTCTGGTAAGTGAAAAAGCATCAGGTGGAGTTGGAAGTATTATTGTACAGCTAGTTTGTTTTACTAGTGGAATGTATTTTTCAAAAGATTTAATTGGAAATGGATTTGCAAAATTATGTGAATTATTACCTTTTGAAAGTGCTTTGAATATAATTAAGGGTGTATTAAATAACAATTATGATATTTTATCAACAAGAAATATAATTTTATTTGTTGCCTATACAATAATCATATTGATACTATCTATTATAGTATTTAAAAGGAAAATGATTGGTGATAATAAGTAATCGTAAGATTAAGATATACAGAGCGGATGAAAATCCGTTTTTGTAAGGTATAATATAAAGTGTAAGACAAATAGTAATTTAAGGAAGTGATAAGATGACAGCATATATGAGATTAAGATAATACCGCGAGTTGTGTTGCGGTACATCCGTATTACATAACTCGCTTTCGGGCAAGAATGTAATAATGGAGGATGTCATGAATAAAATTATTAGATTTAATGACAGCGAAAAGCTTTTTCGTTGTCCAATATGTAAACGAAAGTTAAAGATGGTAGGCAATAGTTTGCTGTGTAGTAATAAGCATTGTTTCGATATTTCTAAATTAGGATATGTGAATTTTGCATTAAATCAAAAGCAATCTAAGCATTATAGCAGAACTTCTTTTGAAAGCAGAATGGATATTTTAGAAAAGGGATACTATTCACATATTCTTACGGAGATAACACATATATTGAGCAAGCTTGAAAACATAACAACTATTCTTGATGTCGGATGTGGTGAAGGATATTATTCTAGAAAAATCAAAGAACTATTTCAAGCAGATATAGTTGCTTTTGATATTTCAAAAGATGCCATTTCCCTTGCTTCAAAAAGAGACGGTAGTAAGTCTATAAAGTGGTTTGTGGGTGATTTGGAAAATATGCCAATTAGAGACCACTCAGTAGACTGTATACTGGACATATTTACACCAGCTAATTATTTGGAGTTCAATAGAGTTCTGACGGATAGCGGCTATATTGTAAAGGTTATTCCTGGGAATAAACATCTGATGGAGTTCAGAAACATTGCAAAAGAACATTTGAAAAATCAAGAGTATTCCAATGAGAATGTGATTAACTTATTCAAGAAGCAGTATTCTGTTATTTACCAAAAAAGAGTTTCAGAATCATATGAAATGCCGTTAGAGGATATTAAAATTTTTGCAGACATGACCCCACTGCTCTTCCATGTAGATAAAACTGAGATTGATTTCAAAAAGCTAAAAACTTTGACGATTGATGCAGAGATATTTGTGGGAAGT
>JAFWRK010000057.1 GCA_017519965.1 Bacilli bacterium | reverse complement strand
ATTCCACCGATGTCATTTCCCGGATCGAGATCACCATCGTGTGCCGCGACCAGTTCGTGGAGCCGGCGGTCCAGGCCATTATGGCCTCCGCCCGCACGGGCGAGGTGGGCGACGGACGCATCTTCCGATCTCTAGAAATTATAATTCTATAGTTATAACAATCTCTATTTAACAATCTCTTTGTACCATATAAGATCATATAATCAAGTAATACATTTAATATAAATACTAATTCAATATAAATTTTCATTCTATCACCAAAAATATAATACAAAGAAAAAAACGACTAATTTGTCGTTTTATATTTTCTTTTTATTAATAAATATTTTTACAATGTATACTAAGAAGATTGCCATTAAGAATACAAAACACCATTTAAGAATCATACATAATAATGGTATTGAATAAGTATATTTTTCTATAATCGCAAATACATTTTCAGGTAAATATTTACCAATTACAGTCGCAACATCTTTTAGTCCAATATTGTTTTTAACAAAAGCTAGAATTCTTAAGAATAAATCTACAATTGCCATAAAAAATACAAATGAAGAAAATCTCTTAAAAAACATTACTACTAAAATAATTCCAACAATTAATAAAATAATATCAATATACATATAAATCCCTCTCTATACTAATAATCTATAACTATTTTATCATTAAAAATAAAAAAAGGAAATAAATTCTTTTAGGATTCTAAAAGTTTATCTCCCTCTTTTAACATTTTCTCTATAAATACTCCATAACCCTTATTATAGTCATCAATTACTACATAATTAACTGCTCCAATTATTTTATTATTTTGAATAATAGGAGTACCACTCATTCCTTGTATAATACCTCCAGTTTTATTAAGTAATAGATCATCAGTTATTTCAAAATAAATATTCTTAACTGGATCAGATTCATCTATATTAATAATATTAATGTCATATTCTTTTTTAGTATCATTATCTAATTCTATAAATAAAGTTGCCTTTCCTTTCTTTATTTCAGAACTATTCCCAACTTCAATTAGATTATCAGTATTAATTACACTAGTAAATTTACCATATATGCCATTAGTCTTATTCTTAAGTACAGTACCTAATACTTCATTCCCAATAGAAGAATGAATCTCCCCTATTTGATTCTTATTATTTTTCTCTATATTTAAAATATTAGAATTATAAATATAACCATTTCTAGTATCAAATATTGTATTAGAATTAGATTCTAATATTTCATGTCCTAAAGATGCATAAACTTTAGTTTCTGGATCTATATAAGATAATGTACCAATTCCATATATTTCATCTTTTAAGTATAAACCAGTCTTTACTTTATCATTTTCTAAATATACATCTAAATCATATTTATAAGTTTTATTATTTCTTTTAATAGTAATATTATAAGTTCCAGCTTTATTAATAATAGAATTAAAATCATTAATAGAAAAAATATTAGTATCATTAATAGATATTATTTTATCTCCTCTTTTAAATGTTTTTTCTGTCTTATCATTATAAAAATCTATAATATACACTCCATTAGAATGTATTTCTATACCAATTTGTTCTCCTCCAACAATTAATCTATTTGAGTATGCATAGATATTAAATGGTAATAATAATAGTATGATTAGAAATATTATTCTTTTCATCTACTCACCTCTTTAATAGAATACCCAAAATACTAAAAATTATACTTAACTTTACATTATATAAACACCAATTCTTTGACTTTAATCCTTAATAATATTATATTAATAATAGAGGTGATAGTATGAATGGTACTAATCAATATGAAGAACGTTTAAGAAGACAATCTCTACAAGGAAGTAATGGACAAAGAACTCCTGAAAAGAGAATTAAAATGAAAAAATCTAATTTCATTAAATTTTTAAAGATGTATGCAGTAGTTATTGCAGTTGCGACAACTCTAGTAATTGGTGGAGGAAAAGCTTTAGTAAACCGAGTACAAGATAATATAGAAATTAATCAAATGGCTTGGGATTTCCATAAAGAAGTTATGACTCCAGAAACCCATAGAACTCAAGATTATGAACATTATTATTATGATTATGATGATATTGCAGATTATATTAAAGAGAATATGGATTTTGATACCGGTATTTATATGTTCAATATAAATACTAATGATTATCAAACAGGAAGAGTTCTGCAATTTACAGAATATGAAAATATGGACGGATATTTAAAAGCACATAATTGGGAAGATTCAGATGCTTGGAGAAAAGATATGCGTAAAAAAGTATTAGCTCAGAATGAATTAGATGAAAAAAGTGAAGAGTTAAGAAAAATGGCAGAAGAACATGGAATGCAAGATAAAGAAGTTGTCCAAGCTGCTGAACTAGGAGGGGCTAAAGAATGAAAGAATTAGAAGTAATGACAATAGATAATAAAGATTATCTAATTATGAAAGAAGTATTTGAAGGAGATACAAGTTATGTATTCCTATCAAATTCAGAAGATCCTGAAGATGTAATGATTAGAAAAAGTTCAGATAGAGATAAAGATCTATATGTACCCCTAGAAAATGAAGAAGAGTATCATTTAGCGACACTCCTATTCTTCAAAGATTCAAATAAAAAGAACGATTAATCGTTCTTTTTTTATTCTTCTACTTGAAAATCTACAATATCTCCATTTTCTTTAACTAACTTTGTAATAGCTTCTTCAGCATTTTTAAGTTTCTCATCACAAGCTTTAGCTAAAGTCATAGCTTTATTAAACTCACCTATTGCATCATCTAAAGGTACTTCTCCAGTTTCTAACTTCTTAACAATCTCTTCTAAGTTAACTAAAGACTCTTCAAAACTTAATTCTTTTTCTTTCTTCTCAGCCATATTATCCTCCTTAAATAACCTCTACATTAACAGAACCATCTTTTAGTTCTAATTCTAGATTATCTTTCTTCTTTAAATCTTTAACACTCGTTACTACATGATTATCTTTCTTAACTATACCAAAACCTCTTTCAATAGTCTTTAATGGACTTAAAGGTTCTAATTTAGCAATTAAATTTAATAATTTGTTACTTTTTTTATCAAGTAATTTATAAGGATCTTTTAAGATATATGAACTTTTAACTCTTAAAAGTTCTTTTTCTTTTTCACGAGTTAAATTAATTAAACTATATTTTAATCTCTCAACCATATTATCAAATATCATTTCTTTTGTTTGATATATAGCGATAGGATTCTTCATAACATTTCTAGATAATAAATCATTTAATTTATTTCTATTATGTTTTAATTGATTAGTAATTGTATTATTTAATCTAATCTTAACTTGATTAAGATAGTTTTCTACGTCTTTAACTTGTGGAACAGCCATTTCTGCTGCTCCTGTTGGAGTTGGTGCTCTAAGATCAGCTACAAAGTCAGAAATAGTAAAATCTATTTCATGTCCAACAGCACTTATTACTGGAATAGGACAATCATAAATTGCTCTAGCAACACATTCTTCATTGAAAGGCCATAAGTCTTCAATAGAGCCTCCTCCTCTACCAACAATTAAAGTATCAAGATCATAATTTTCTGCTCTCTTAATTTGTTTTACGATATCTTCTTTAGCATCTTCTCCTTGTACTAAAGAAGGAAATAAATAAACTTCTGCTAAAGGCCATCTTCTTTTAATAGTAGATATAATATCTTTAATAGCCGCTCCAGTAGGAGCAGTAACTACCCCTATTCTACTAGGAATCTTAGGAATCTTTTTCTTTATATCTTCTCTAAATAATCCTTCAGCTTCTAACTTTTTCTTTAATTGTTCAAAAGCTATATAAAGATTTCCTACTCCATCTTCTAACATATCATTAACATAAATTTGATATTGACCAGTGGACTCAAATACACTTATCTTACCAGTTACTAATACTTTCATTCCGTCAGTAGGAATAAATTTTAATTTCTTAGTACTAGTTGCAAACATAATAGCATTAATCCTACTACCTTCATCTTTTAAAGTAAAATAAAAGTGTCCTCTACTATGAGCTTTAAAATTTGATATTTCTCCTTTCAAGAACACTTCATTTAGATTAACATCATTATCAATTTTATATTTAATATATCTTGTTAATTGAGTTACGGTTATATATTTATCGTTCACGATATACACTTCCTTTACTCATCTTTTAATTCTTCATGATAAATCTTATCTAATACTCCATTAATCATTTTAGTTACAGCATCTTCGCTGTATTTTTTAGATAATTCAATAGCTTCATTAATTGCGACTACAGAAGGTGTATCAGTATACATAAGTTCATATGTACCTAATAATAATATAGCTTGATCAACTAAATTTAATCTGTCCATTGTCCAATCATTTAAATATTTATTATCTAATTCAATTATTTTATCTTTATTCTTTTCTATACCATCAATAGTTTCATTAACAAATTCATTTTCTACTTCTAATAATTCTTTAATTAAATCTTCAACCTTGTATTCAATATTAGAACTACTAAGTACTTCTATTTGGTATAAAACTTTCATTATTACTTCTCTTAATTCACTTCTATTTTTCATACGCTTCACCTACCTCATTTTAACATATTCTTTTTATCTTGTCACATCTATTAGATAAGGTTCTCTCTCTAATAGTTTTTTAATTTCATCATTCTTTAATCCTTCTTTTTGTTTTATAAAGAAGAAATTATCTACTTCATATCCTTTTTTTCTTAAAAATAATGGATATAAATCAAATAATACTTCTAAATGTATTATTTCATAACCTTTTAAGATATAAATTAATTCATTTAATTCATCTATATTTTTTCTAAGTACTTCAGGATATGTAATAATAATATTTCTAAGTACTTTATTATTACATTTTTCATTAGATAGTATTTTTAAAACACTTCTAATTTGTTCTTTAGATATTATTTTAAGCCAGTCATTTTCTAATACTAATCTTTTTATTTCTTCTTCTCGAAATAATTGTCTTAAAATATCCATATAATCACCCTATTATTCTTTATTCTTAACTTCTTTATTTAAATCATAAAGGAATGTTAATGCTTCCATTGGAGTCATTTCTAAAGGATTAATACTCTTAATCTTTTCTCTTATTTCATCTTTTTTAGGAGTTATTTCTTCTGGAGTTAATTCAAATAAAGATGTCTGAGTAAATGTTTCTTTCTTAATACTCTTCTTTTCATATACACTAAGTATTTCATCTGCTCTAGATATTAATGAATCAGGTAAATGAGCAAGACTTGCTACATGTATACCATAACTCTTATCTACTGCACCAGCTTTAACTTTATGTAAGAAAGTAATAGTACCATTCTCTTCTATTGCTGATACATGTACATTCTTTAAATTCTTTAAATCTTTTTCTAATACAGTTAACTCATGATAATGAGTAGAAAATAATGTTTTAGCTTTAATCTTATCATGAATATATTCTAAGATTGCTTGAGCAAGACTCATACCATCATATGTAGCAGTACCTCTTCCTAACTCATCAAATAAAATTAAACTTCTTTCAGTTGCTTCTTGTAAAGCATAATTTGCTTCTTTCATCTCTACCATAAATGTAGATTCTCCTGAAACTAAGTCATCACTTGCTCCAATTCTTGTAAATATCTTATCAAATATTGGTAATGTTGCTTCCTTACATGGAACAAAACAACCAATTTGAGCCATTATAACAGTAATTGCACATTGTCTCATATAAGTTGATTTACCAGCCATATTTGGACCTGTAATAAGAAGTATATTAGTAGTTTGATCCATAACAATATCATTTGGAATATACTTATCTTTCATTACTTGTTCTACTACAGGATGACGACATTCAATTAATTTAATTGATTTATCATTAGTAAGTGTTGGTCTAACAAATTTATAATGATCACTAACTACAGAAAAAGATTGTAACATATCTACTTCACTAATAATCTTTGCAGTCTTTTGTAAAGCAGTACCATATCTTTTAATTACTTCTCTAATATCCATAAATAATTTATATTCTAAAGAAATAATCTTTTCTTCTGCTCCTAATATAATATTTTCTTTTTCTTTAAGAATTGGAGTAGTAAATCTCTCTCCAGTAGATAAAGTTTGTTTTCTCTCCCAGCCAAACTCATCTTTAACTAAACTAGTTTGTCCTTTAGATACTTCAATATAGTAACCAAATACTTTATTGTATCCTACTTTTAAATTCTTAATACCCGTTCTTTCTTTTTCTTCTTTTTCCATTTCAAGAATAAAGTCTTTAGAACCACTACTAATCTTCTTTAATTCATCTAATTCTTCATTATATCCTTCTTTAATTAATCCACCCTCATGTAATGAGAAAGGTGCATCTTCTGAAATAGATCTATCAAGTAAAGAATATACTTCTTCAAATGTATCTATCTTTTTATCAAACTTTAATTCAGTTAATATCTCTTTAATTCTAGGAAGTGCTCCTACAGAATTCTTTAATTGAATTAAGTCTTTAGCATTTAAATTACCATAAGTAATTCTTCCTACTAATCTCTCAAGATCATATACTTGTTCTAAAGAAGTAATTAAATCATCTCTTAAAATAAACTCTGTACTAAGTAAAGATACTAAATCATAACGTCTTTCTAATTCTTCTCTATTAGTAAGAGGATTTAAAATACTATGTTTTAAGAATCTAGAACCCATAGCAGTCTTACATTTATCTAGTAACCATAAAAGACTATATTGTCTTTCTCTATTTCTAATAGTCTCAACTAATTCTAAGTTCTTACGAGTATTTATATCAAACTCTAAGAAAGTAGAAGATTTAATAATATTACAAGGTTGTAAATGATGTAGATCTCCCTTTTTATTATCAAGAATATACTCAAGTAAATGCTTTAAAGTCTTAATTAATCTTACATCTTCTATATTCTTATAAATATATTCATAGTCTTTTCCATCATACTCTTCTTTAGTAATAGTAACTAATACTTCATGTTGAGATCTTAATCTTTCAACTATTTCTCTATCTATTGTGTCATTAACAATAACTTCTTTAAAATTATTACGAGTAATTTCTTTAATTACCTTTTCAGTATCTCCCTCAACTAAAGTAGCATATACTTCACCAGTAGAGATATCAGCATAACTTATTCCATAACAATATGAAAAGTCATAAATATTCGCAATATAATTATTATCTTTAGAATCCATATTAGAATCAATTCTAGTACCTTTAGTAATAACTTGTATTACATCTCTCTTAACCATACCTTTAGTTTCTTTAGGATCTTCTAATTGTTCACATATTGCTACTTTATATCCTTTATCTATTAACTCATCTACATATGATACATAAGCATGATGAGGAATACCACACATAGGTACTCTTTCATCAAGTCCTGCTTGTTTACCAGTAAGAGTTAATTCTAAGAGTTTTGAAGCTAAGATAGCATCATCAAAAAACATCTCATAGAAATCTCCTAAACGGAAGAAAATAATAGTATCTTCATATTTATCTTTTATGTCCATATATTGTTGCATCATAGGACTTAATTTTGAACGATCTACTTCGCTTCTTTTCATCTCTACCACCTGTCTAATATTATAACATAAAAGACTATCTTTTTTAGTAAAGATAGTCTTATTTTTTATATTTTTTCTTAATTTTTCTAACTCTTTTAGGAGTTATTTTCTTACTATGTTCGTTTTTACCTTTAATACCTAACTTCATATAGATAAATAATCCTTGAAAAGCTAATGCAAATAATAAGTATATAGGTTCTAATAAATAAGTAAATGATATAACAGTAATATTTAATATTATTAATACTACCATTATTGGCATAGTACTATTATTTAATCCTTTTTTCTTAATAATTCTTTGATAAATTGATGCAAATCCTGAACATATTAATATTATTAGTAACATCAAAGGATTTTTATATTTAATTAAGAAATCAACATCTTCATCTACTTCCATACTAGAAGCATCAATATTATATTCTTCACAAATATATTTATAAATTGCTGAGTATCCATTAATTATCCCATCATTCCATTCAGAATGCTCTAAAAAAGGAATAAAATATTCATTCATAAATTCATCTATTTTATCACTATCAAGTATAGTATTTAATTCTTTACCAGCTTCTATTCTAATCTTACGATCATCTTTAGAAACAAGTATTAATAATCCTTTATCACTAATATTATATTCACTAAAAATATAATTAGTATAATCTTCAATAGTATAATCAAAATCTACATAATCAATAGATACTACATAGAAATCTATTCCTTCAGTTTTATATAAATAATCAGAATATTTTTCTATATATGATTCAGATATATCAGTTAATACATCAGCTTTATCTATAACATACTTCTCTTTAGCACTTATAAATAAAGGAAAACATAAGAATAATAATAGAATAATATTAATTATCTTCTTCATATTATCACCAATTATATTTTAGCATACTTTTTTATTTTTAATAAAAATTTATACTTTTTTTCACTTTTCTCTTTTAAAATGTCTAAAATTTTTATACAATAAAGATGGGGTATTGTAGAATGGGTGTGATACACATTGGATAATCATTTTTATAAAGACAAAGTATGTGTCGTAACCGGTGCTTCATCTGGAGTTGGCTATGCTATTACTAAATTGTTACTAGATGAAGAGGCTATTGTATACGCCCTTGATCGAGATAAAGTTCCACTATTTGGAGTAATATCAATTAACTGTGACCTTAGTAATAAAGAATCAATAGATTCAGCATTTTTAAATATTCCTGATGAAATAGATTCCTTCTTTGGAACATACCAAGCATCAGGTACAAGAAATAACTTTAACGATACATTTATAATGGATTTTATCGCAAACAAATATATTACTGATACTTATTTAAAGAAACGTATGACTTTAGGTGGATCAATATGTTACTTAACTTCTACATCAGGTCGAAACTGGAATAAGTATTCAGATGAATATATAAAATATATGAATGAAACAAAATGGGATAAAATGCTTGAAATATTAAAAGATCAAGTTAATCCTAATACATCTGGAGTTGTTGCTTATCCTTTAGCAATGAGAGCATTAAACTACTATGCTTCTATTAAATCATTAGAATTCGCCAGAAAAGGAATAAGAGTTAATACAGTAAGTCCTGCCGCAACTAATTCATTAATAGAAAGAGAATTCCAAGCTGGTGGATTTGGAGCACTATGTGGACAAACAGGAGTCGCAAACAGAGTTGCTAGTCTAAATGAAGTTGCTTACCCTATTCTATTTATAAATAGTAATCTGGCATCATATATTTCAGGAACATGTTTAGATGTAGATTATGGAAATACTGCATTACTAAAAACTAGTAAAAGAGAAGATAATCTAGATCAAAGAATTTGTGCTAAGAAAGAAGAAGAAATTGAAATACTTGAACTAGATGAAGAAGAAGAAATTGAAATATTATAAAAACGTAAGAAATCTTACGTTTTTTTATTCATCTGAGTTATGCGCAACAACTAATGAACAATATATAAATAAAAGTATAAATCCTAATAATAAACCTAATATAATTAACATAGCATCTCCTTTTTCTCCAGTATTATATTTATTCTTTATTATTAGTAAAATGTCCAAATATTAATATTTAATACAAAAATAATAGTAAAAACAAAAAAACTAATAAAGAAAAAGACTATTTTAAATAGTCTTTTTTATATCAAATAATAAGTTCAAAAAAAAGAAGAGAAATTAATGTTAACCTATTAAATCTCCTCTCATGATTACATTATACCATATTTTGGTATTTTTTGCAAGTTTTGGGCCTATTATTGAACTAATGGTCTACCATCAGCATCAGTATTAATTGATCCAGTAAGGATTAAAATTCCTTCAATGAATCCCCATAAACCACCAAATCCACAAGTAACTAAAGTTACAAGAATTTGTGCAACTCCTCTACCAGTATTTCCTAAATAGAAGTTATGAACTCCCCAAGCTCCTAAGAATAATCCTAAAAGACCAGCAGCCATTTTAGATTTTCCTTCTTGTGCAGGTGCAGCAGTAGTTGTTCCTGCGTTTTGTGCAGCTCCACAGCTTGGACAGAATTGTTGATTATCTTCCATTTGTGCTCCACAACTTATACAAAATTTTGCCATATTTTTTCACTCCTTTATTTTATTCTACCACACTTTTCTATTTTGTGTAGTCCCTATTTTTGAAATTGAGAATTATATAGTTTTGCATAAAAACCATTCTTCTTTAATAACTCTTCATGAGTCCCTTGTTCTACAATATTTCCTTCATTCATAACAAGAATTAAATTAGCATTTTTAATTGTCGATAATCTATGAGCAATGATAAATGAAGTTCTACCCTCAGTTAACTTATCCATTGCTTTTTGAACTAATTCTTCTGTTCTAGTATCAACGTTTGATGTAGCTTCATCAAGTATTAAGAAAGGTTCATCTTCAATCATACCTCGAGCTATTGTAAGTAACTGTTTCTGTCCAGATGATACTGAGTCATTCTCCCCTATTGTAGAGTCTAGCCCTCCAGGAAGAGTCTTAATAAAATGATCTACTCCTACAGTTTTACAAATATCCCAAATATGTTCATCTGAAATATGTTTTTTATTAAATACTAAGTTTTCACGAATAGTACCTTCAAATAACCATGTGTCTTGTAAGACCATTATAAATAAATCATGAATATTTTCTCTAGTAAGTTCTTTTATTGACTTACCATCTATTAATATATCTCCTTCTTTAATATCATAGAATTTCATTAATAGATTTACCATTGTAGTTTTACCTGCTCCAGTAGGACCTACAATAGCTATTTTTTCACCACTTTTTACTTTAGCACTAAAGTCTTCAATAATAGTTCTCTTATCATCATAACTAAATTTAACATTTTTAAATTCAATATTACCTTTAGCATCTTTTTTATTTACTTTTTCTTTTAAATTAGATTCATCAGCTAATTCTTCTTCATCCATAAATTCATATACACGCTCTGCAGCAGCCGCAACAGATTGCATTGTAGTCATTGCTTGAGCAATTCTAGTTAAAGGATTAGTAAATAATCTAATATAAATCATAAAGGCAACTATTGTACCAAATGTAGTTTGATTATTCATAACAAGTAATGCACCAACTACACATACTGCAACATAACCAAAATTACCTACAAATCCCATTACAGGTTGCATAATTCCAGATAAGAATTGACTCTTTCTATTACATGTATATAAGTTTTCATTTATACGATCAAATTCTTGTAAAGCAGATTCTTCTCCATTATAAGCTTTAACAACATTATGTCCAGAATAAATCTCTTCAATATGACCATTTAAATCTCCTAATTCTTTTTGTCTCATAATAAAGTATTTTTGAGATTTCTTTAGAATAATAAACGATCCAATAAAACCTAAAATACTAGCAGCAATAGCAGTAAATGCCATTATATAGTTAGTAATAAACATCATTATAATAGAACCTAAGAATAATGTAACATTTGTAACTAAAGAAGTAATAGTATTACTCATATTAATACCAATAGTATCAACATCATTAGTAACTCTAGATAAAACATCTCCAGTTTCATGATTATCAAAATATCTTAAAGGAAGTACATTAATCTTTTTACTAATACCATTTCTTAGTCTCTTAGAGTACCCTATTCCAACATAAGCCATTAATATACCTTCAATATATACAAATAATGAATTAAGTAAATAAATAACTCCAACAATTAATGCTGCTACATAAAGTTTATCCATATCAAGTTTAGGTTCAACTAAAGATTTAATAGATGCAGGTAACTCATCTAATTTAGTAAGTAACTCTTCAGGATCTGAATCTTTACTTAAACCACTCATAGCATCTAAATAAACTAATTGATCAGATACGGTAATATTCTTATCCTTAATAATCATAGGTTTTAATATTAATTCTTTTTCATTCTTAGTTAAACTCATAAATTCTAAGAATAACTCTGATGCATCTGCTTCAAATATTTCATTATTATTATTTTTTAATTTATATATACTATAATTTTCAATAATACTTTTATTTATTTCAGTTGCAACTAACTCTATATTTTCAGTATTAGGTTTAATACCATCACTAATAACATCAGTAACATCTGCTAATTTATTAGGTGCAACTGCAGATAACATAGCTGCAATAAAAGATAGTACACAAGCAATTACTAATATATATTTCCATCTATTTAAGCTCTTAAAGATTCTAAGTAGTGTACCAGTAAAATCTTTAGCTTTTTCTTGTTTCTGATTACGCATTTTGTAACTCCTCCTCACTTAATTGAGATAAGGCAATTTCTTTATATACTTTGCAAGATTTTAGTAATTCTTTATGAGTACCAATTCCTACACATTCTCCTTTATCTAATACTATTATTTTATCTGCATTCATAATTGTACCTATTCTTTGAGCAACAATTAAACTAGTAGCATCTTTTGTATATTTCTTTAGTTCACGTCTTAGTTTTGCATCAGTTTGATAATCTAAGGCACTAAATGAATCATCAAAGATATATATTTCAGGGTCTCTAGCAATAGCTCTTGCAATAGATAATCTTTGCTTTTGACCACCACTTACATTAGTTCCACCTCTAGCGATATGAGCTTCATACTTATCATCCATTTTTTCTACGAAGTCTTTTCCTTGAGCAACTTCAATTGCTTTTTTTATTTTTTCAAGAGTTGGTTTTTCTTTACCATTATCTCCATAAGATATATTTTCAGAAACAGTACCAGTAAACATTACTGCAGTTTGTGGTATATAACCAATCTTATTATTTAAAGCTTTAATGTCATAACTCTTAACATTAACTCCATCTACAAATACTTCACCATCAGTCGCATCATAAAGTCTAGGAACTAAATTAATAAGTGTAGATTTACCAGAACCTGTAGAACCAATAAAAGCAACTGTCTCACCCTTATTAGCAGTAAATGAAATATGTTTAAGTAAATATTCATCTGCATCAGGATATTTAAAACTAACATCTCTAAATTCTACAGTACCAACATCTTCAGTATCTCCATCAAAAGTGCCAGAGTGAATTGATACTTCACTATCTAATACTTCATTAATACGATTTGCTGATACTTGAGCTCTAGGAAGTACCATAAATATCATAGTAAGCATTAAGAATGAAATAATAACTTGCATTCCATAACTAGCAAATACAACCATATTACTAAATAAATTAATCTTATCAATCATTCCACTATTAACAATTAAGAATGCACCTACAATATATATTCCTAAGTGTTGGAAATGCATAACAAAGTTCATCATAGGATCCATTAAAGCAAAAGTCTTAGTAATCTTTAAATGAATTCCAGTTAATTCATCATTAACATCATTAAATCTCTTTTGTTCAAACTTCTCTGCATTAAATGCATGAACAACTCTAATACCAGTAATATTTTCTCTTGTTGCTCCATTAATCTTATCAGTTAATTTTTGTATTTTCGCAAATCTAGGAGAAACAGTCTTAATAATAAACATATTAGTAATAACTATTAATATAACTCCTACTCCAGTTACTAAACTTAATTCTCCACTCTTACCAATTATTTTTAAAAGTGCCCATACTGCCATAATTGGAGCTTTAATTAAAAGTATTAATCCCATACTAAGTAACATTTCTACTTGTGTTACATCATTAGTAGTACGAGTAATTAAACTACTAGTAGAAAATTTCTTAATCTCAGCAATACCAAAACTCTCAACTTTAGCAAATATCTTTCTTCTAATAGATCTAGAAAATCTAGCAGAAAGTAATGAACTAAAGTAACCAACTACTATAGTACAAACTAAACTACCTACTGCACAAATAATCATATGAGCCCCAGCTATTAATATTTCATTCATAGTAGAAGTCTCAGTTTGTACAAGTCTAGTTATTTCACTCATATATTCAGGCATTCTTAAATCTAAGAATACTGAGAATGCTACAAGTACAATAATAGTTAAAATAATAATTAAATCTTTCTTTTCAAAATTTTTAAATAACCGTATCATCTTTTACCTTCTCTCTTCAAGTATATTTTTAAGTCATCTAAGCTATTTTTAGCGTCTTCTACGCCCAAATCATACATTTCTTGTATTCGAGTCCTATCATGTTCAATTCTCTTTATAGGGACAAGTTTAGATGGTCTAATAACAAATATTTTATCTCTATCTAATTTAATAATATCTTCTTTAGTTTTATTATATGTAATCCATCTATTTTCAAGAGTATTAATAAAATTAGGATAAGATTTATATTTTAATTTAAATAATGAAGTATTACTCTTTTTCTTACGATAATCTTTTACTCTTGTCTCTACAATAATAATCTTATCGTATCCTTGTTTTAATGCCCATTCTAGTGGAACACTATCACTAACTCCTCCATCTAAATACTTCTTACCATCAATTTCTACTATTTTAGATACTAATGGCATAGATCCAGATGCTCTTAAATATTCCATTTCATTCTTAATATCAGTAATTAATTTATATTCAGGTAAACCAGTCTCTAAATTAGTTACTACACAATAAAACTTAGTCTTAGAATTATTAAAAGTATCAAAATCAAATGGATCAGTTTCATATATTAACTTATTAAAACAAAAATCTTCATTCATTATATTACCAGTCTTAAATAATGAATAAAATCCCATATAATTCTTGTTATTAGCATTTTCTAAATTATAACGAAGACATCTTCCTTTTTGATTTGATACATAATTAATCCCAAATAAAGCTCCAGCAGATACTCCTACTATTGCATCTATCTTAATATCTGTATCAAGTAATACATCAAGTACTCCAGCAGTATAAATACCTCTTAAAGCACCACCTTCAAGTACTAATAATGTCTTCATAAAAATCACCTTCTATATTATAACATAAAAGCAAGAATTAATCTTCTTGCTTTATCGTATTATACAATAATCATTTTCCATATTATCATTCATCGTAATATAAATGTCATTAGTATTACCCCTACATTTATATACAGTTATCTTTTTACTGATAAAACTATCATCTAAGTTTTTATATACCATAGTAGTACCATCACTACTAAGTCCAACATAAGATAATTTATTTAATAAATTATTAATAAATTTATCATTAATTTCATCTTTTAAACTCTTACTCTTCTTATCATTCTTATATTTAACATTAATCTCATCAATACAATCTAAATATATCTTATAATCATCTAACTCTTTATATAATAAACTATTATTACATTCATTGTCTTTAACAAGGATAATATATTCTTCATAATTCTTTTCTTTACTATAAGTAACTTCTCTATTTATAGTTAAGAATCTAAATACTACTTTTCTAGATAAATCAAATCTCTCTTCTTGTTTCTCTTTTAAAGTTCTCTCTACTATGTAATATAAACCTCTATAAGATTCAAATTTATTTTTCTTATCAAAACTCTTAATACAGAATACCGGTTGATCACCTCTAGATATACGATAATAATCATATCCAGCAGTAACCCATCCAAGTATTAATATAACAATAAGTATATTTCTAATTCCTTTAAGTACTTTCATATTATCCCTCTTTATTATCTATTTCATTATATCAAAAATACTAGTCAATTGACTAGTATTATTTAATGAATTAAATCAAGTAATTGTTCTTTAGAAATCATTCCAACAGATTTATCTATTAGTTTTCCATCTTCAAATACAAGTATTGTTGGGATAGACATAATTTCATATTCTTCAGCAATATTATCTGCATTATCCATATCTAATTTATAAAACTTCATATTAGGTGTCTTCTCTGCTACTTCATCTACTATAGGAGATAACGCCTTACAAGGTCCACACCAATTAGCATAACAATCAATTATTACTTTTCCAGTTTTAATTACTTCATTAAATTTATCTTCAGTTAATTCTTCTATCATATCAATTCTCCATTTCTGTTTCTTGATTAATCATAAATTGTTTTGCTTGTTCTTCAGCCTCTTTAAGTTGTTCAGGTGTTAAATGTGTTCTAGCATATTCCATAGCTTCTTCTCTAAGTTTTTCATAATCAACATTTTGATATTTATTCATTATATCTTGTAATCCTTTATCATGTTCTTCCTGCATTTTTCTATTTTGTTCTTCTATTTTACGAGCTAACTCTTCCTCAGTAGGTTCATAAAAATCTGGAAGTGTTGGCTCTATCTCAGCTAACTTCTCATCTATTTCTTTAATAATATCTTCTTTCATAATTATCCCTCATTCCTATGTTATAAGTGTATCATATTTTTAATAATTAAAAAACTAGATTACTCTAGTTTCTTATTATTTATCTTTTACTTCTACTTTTATTGTATCAGTATATTTATATTTAATACATTTATTATCAACTAATTCATATTTCTTTTCACAGTAGTATTCTTTTTCAGTCATTGATTCTTCTTCCTTAGTACAAGTTCCATTAATATCACTATATCCTTCAGGACAAAGTTTTACAGTTTTAGCACTCATAGAAACATTTTTACTACAAACTGATCCATTAAGTTTATAATCAGAATCACAACTATAAGTAGCATGTGCAGGAGTAGAAACAGTTACTAAACAAGTTGATCTATCTACTTGTTCTCCTCTTATACAATAATAATCTTTAGTAGCCCACATAGAACAAGTATATCCACCAGATCCTTCAGTAAATCCAGCTCTACAACTTTCACTAGGAAATTTCGTATAATAACACTCTACATTATTTCTAGTAGTACCTGCAGGACAAACATAACCATAAATCAAAGCTTTAGTATCAGCAACCTTTTGAACACAGCTTGATCCGCTTAAAGTTCCAGAAGTACATGAATATGTTGCTTTAGCATTCATAGTAATTGTCTTAGAACAAGTATCACCACTTAAAGTATAACCTTCATCACATACTTTTACATCAACCTTTTTAGCAGTTAATGTTTGATAGCACTTACCATCTCTAAGTTCTTTATTATCTTTACAAACATCTTTAGATAAAACTTCTTTTTGTTCTACTACTTTTCTACATTTTCCATTATTTAAAATATAATCTTCTTTACAACCTTCTTTATATTTCTTACATCCTGCTAGTAAAAAAACAACAAGTAATAACAATAATACTTTTAAAACTTTCTTCATAATTTTACTCCTCATATGCATTATAAGATGTTTCTATAATGCATTCATCACCATCTAAATAACCACTATAGCAAGTGTAAGAATCAACATCTGCATTAAATGCAATAGATGAAAAACTATAACTTACACATTGATTTCCATTTAAATAAGTTCCAGGATGTCTCTTGCATGTATAATTAGGAATAGCTGGTGTACTGTTCTTCTTTATGCAAGTTGTACCCTTTAATTCATCACCATCATCGCAATAATATGTCTTTTCTCCAATAGAACAAGCTGTACAAAACATTATGATAATTAATAATAAAATCTTTTTCATATATACCTCTCTATTTTAACTAATATAATTATAACATATTATTTAAAATAAAATAAAAAATCGGATATAAATCCGATTTATTTACAAATGGTAGCCTGTACGGAATTCGAATCCGTGAATGTTACCTTGAGAGGGTAATGTGTTAAGCCACTTCACCAACAGGCCATATAAAAGACTATTTAATAATACCACAAAAAGTATTATCTATCAATAGTCTTTTTAATTTTAATTATCTTCTAAAGAGTTAACATATATTTTAAAACTATCAATTAAATGACTAATAGATGCACAACTCATAAAACAAATTACTGAGTCTAACTCTTCTCCTAATTTAGAAATAGTCTCTTCTGAAATCATATCTCCATCTCTAAGACCCTCTACAATCATTTTAGAAGTTACTCCAGGATAGTCAATTGCATATTCCCTATTACTATCTATCTCAGTTAAATAAGCTTTATCTGCTACATTTAAAGCAGTAATAAAGTCATCTTTAAAGTCTCTAGTTCTAGAATATGTATTAGGTTTAAATACTACTACAATTCTCTTATTAGGATATTTTTGTCTAACTGCTTCTAATGTAGATTTAATTTCAGTTGGATGATGAGCATAATCATCAATAATAGTAGTATTACCTACTTTACTAATAGCAAATCTTCTCTCAGCATTTTCAAAGTTCTTTAAAGAATTATAAATAATATCTTTTTCTATTCCTAATTCTTTAGCCATTATAATAGCAGCAGTAGCATTTTGAACCATGTGTTTACCAAATAAAGGTATTTCAAATGATCCATAAAATTCTCCTTTAATTTCAATATCAAATCTAGATGCATCAGTCTCTAATTTTAAATTTCTAATAACTACATCATTATTAAATCCAAATCCATAATATATTGCTTTAGGTAAGAAATTAATCTTTCTAACTTCTTCATTATCTCCATTACAAATAACAAGTCTACTAGTTTGATTAGCAAATTTTTCAAAAGACTCTCTAATATCATCAATATCTTTATAACACTCTAAGTGTTCAGCTTCAATATTAGTAATAATTGCATACATTGGATGATAATCTAAGAAATGTCTATTAAATTCATCAGACTCTACTACAAAGTATTCTTTCTCTAAAGATGCTTTTCCATCTCCTGCCCCTATAAAGTAATTACATCCAATACTATTTTCTAAAATAGTTTTAATCATAGTAGAAGTAGTAGTTTTTCCATGAGTACCAGATACTCCAATAGATTTAAACATACCTACTACATCACCCATAATTTCACTATATTTCTTTATCTTAAGTCCTAATTCTTTTACTCTTTTCATCTCAGGATGATCTTCAGGTACCGCAACACTATAAGTAACAATAGTATCTTTATCAAGTGGATGTTCATGATCATAATAAATTAGAATCTCTCTTTCTTCTAATCCCTTCTCAGTAAATTTATAATCTCTCGCATCATCATAACCAATAACATCATTTCCTAAATCAAATAAGATTTGAGCTAAGGTAGACATACCAGTTCCTTTAATTCCTATACAGTAATATTTCATACTACTCACATCCTTTATTAAATTATAATTCAAAATAAAAATGATGTAAAGTTAAGCAATTTAACTTTACACCATATTATATGTTTATTCAGCTTCTTTATCTCTAATAGAATAAATACATCCACAATAATCTTGTCTATATAAATTAAATTCTTTAGATAATTCAATACTTCTCTTATATCCATTCTTCTTTTTAAAGTCAGAATATAAATATGTTGTATTATACTTCTTATCAAGATCTTCTCCTATTTCATTAATCCAATTAGCATTCTTATGAGGAGATAAAGTTAATGTTGTACAAAATAAAGGAAAACCTAACTCTTCAGCAACTCTAGCAGTCTCTTCAAGTCTCAAAGTATAACATTTAAAACATCTAATACCTCTCTCAGGCTCCTTCTCAAGGCCCTTAGCTATATCAAAGAACTCAGTTGGGTCATAACGGCCCTCGATCAAAGCAACATTATATTTTGGACTAATACTATTAATTAATCTCTTTAACTCAAGAATTCTCTTCTTGTACTCTTCTTCTTTAGTAATGTTGGGATTATAGTAAAGAATTGTAACTTCAAAGTAATTTGCGATTCTCTCTAGTACTGCACTACTACAAGGTGCACAACAAGCATGTAATAATACTTTAGTTCCTTCTGGAAATATTTTCATTTGTTTTTCCATCTCTAAATCATAATTCATACTAATCCCTTCTCTCGATAACAAATTATACCATAAAACTAGAAAATAAAAAAGAAGAGATTATTTCTCTTCTTTCTTTTTCTTACTATTTTTTTCTTCTTCTTTTTCTAATTCTTTATAATCTACTTTTCCATATAAAGTCTTAGGTAAAGATTCTCTAAATTCATAATACTTTGGTAAAGCATAAACTGATAGTTTTTCTTTACAAATATCAATGATTTCTTTCTTAATTTTTGCAGTAGGTTCAATCCCTTTTTTAAGTACTATAAATGCTTTTGGTACATGCATCTTATATTGATGAGGAATACCTATTACACATACTTTATCTACATCTTTGTGTTTTGATATTGCTTCTTCTATTTGTGATGGATATACATTAAATCCAGATACTACAATCATTCTCTTTAATCTTTGAGTGTAATATACAATTCCATTAGGAGCAATATAACCAATATCTCCTGTATGTAACCAAATAGATCCATCTTTATGTTTCTTTAAAACATTATCAGTCTCTTTTTGATTATTTAAATATCCCATCATTAATGTTGGTCCTTGAACACAGATTTCTCCTTCTTCTCCAAATGGAAGTGTCTCTAATGTTTCAGGGTCACAAATTTGATAATTGTTTCCAACCATTGGAATACCAATACTTCCAGGTTCATTAGTTCCAGGGAATGTATAACAAGTAGCCGCAACTGACTCAGTCATACCATAACCTTTTCCAATATTAACATGTGCTCCATGTTTATGTAAGAAATCATTGATTCTAGCTTCAGCTGTAACAGTTAAATGATCTCCTCCAGAAATAATATATTTTAATTGTGACATATCTACATTATCAAATTTAGGATTAGACATCATTCCTTCCCATAAAGTAGGAACTCCTAAAATAACGTGAGGTCTATCATTTTTCCAAATCTTATAAAATCTATTCGCATCATATTCAGGCATTAAAATAGTTTCAACCTTTAAACATAATGGAGTATGAATACAAACACCTAATCCAAATCCATGGAATATTGGTAAGATTGTAACTATCTTATCTTTTGGTCTAACATCAATTACATTAACTGCAGATTGTTGAGCAATAGCATTAAAACTATAGTTAGAAATCATTATTCCCTTAGGTGTACCAGTAGTACCTCCTGAGTGAAGAATAACTGCTAAATCATCCTTTTTAACATCAGCTCTATAACTATCATTACTAGTAAGTCCTACTGCCATAAAGTCTCTCCATGACATATAGTTGTTATTTGCAAGACTAGGACGTTTTTGAGTAATACTACGAGTTAAAGTATATCCAATAGTTAATCCTAAAGGCATAGACTCTTTAGGAGATACTAAAATAGTCTTATATACTAAAGTTTGAGGTATTACATCTTTCATTTTGTCATAATCAAAATCTACTAAGAATAATATTCTAGATTTAGATTCTTTTAAATAATGAAGTAATTGATCTGGACTAGATAAAGGATGTACCATATCTGCTACTGCCCCTATTTTATTACATGCATAGAATGCATATAATGCTTCAGGCATATTAGGCATACAAATAGTTACAATATCTCCATCTCTTACTCCAAATTCTCTTAATGCTTTAGCACAGATATTAATATTATAAAAGAATTCATTATAACTAAATCTATTACCAAAGTAGTTTAAACAAATATAATCTTTATCTTCCCCTACTTCATCTACCATATAGTTATAAATACTTTTAGTAGTAAAATCTATTTTTCTTTCTTCTCTTGAATAATACTCTAACCAAGGTTTGTTAGGATCATCCTTCTTCTTAAATAATTTAGTGAAAAAATCACGTATTGGTGTCAATATAATCATCCTCCTATAATTATCTACATATTATATTTTACTATTATCATTCAAAAAAAACAATTACAAATATATGTAATTGTTTTTTTACTATATATCAGTTCTTGCTAGTATCTCAGCAGGTCTCTTTCTCATTGTATTAAATACAGGTATTAATCCAACTACTAAATTAAATAAATATAAAAGTAGAATTGTATATAATACAACAATAGGATTAACTACAAGATAATCTTCTAAGAAATCTACCTTAGATAAAATATTTAAAACATAGGCAGATAATACTAGTCCAGGTATTGATGCTAGTGTGGTGATAGCGATTATCTCTCCACTAAACATAATATAAATATCTTTCTTCTTAACACCTATAGCTCTATATATTCCTACTTCTTTTACTCTAGATAAGAATGAAGATCTAATCATTAATAATATTTCTATAAGAGAAATACCTAAGATAATTGCTGAAGTAATTATAATACTTCTAACATAATCTTTATTTTCTTCTACATATCTTTCTCTACTAGACTTATAACTATCTTTAATAACCATTTTATATTCATTTTGAACTTTATCTAAAACATTTTCCTTATTCTTTGGATATATCGTAATATTTTTAGAAGTAGAAATAACATGATACTTTAGTGTTTCTGTAGAAACAAAGTATACATCAAATCTCTTTTTAGAATAATAGTATCCTACTACTTTAAGTTTATGACCATTCACTTTACTATTAATCTCAGTATTAAGTTTTACAACTTCTTTTTGATCAATAGGAAGTATTGTCTCATATAAATTAGTTGGCCATCTGCCTTCTTTTAATTCTATATTTTTTAAATAGAATCCATAATCATCATATTGTAAATTATCATAAGAATCATCACCATTATAATATATTCCTTGATCTGCTTCATTATCCTTTGTATGATGAATAATCCAAATGAATTGATTCTTATCAAAATATATAGAAGGAGATTTTAAATCAGTAATCCCAACTATTTTCTTATTATCCATCCTATCAATTAATATTTCTCTATCTAGGTAATCATCAATATTGATTATTCCATACATCTTAGTAGTTTCTTTTTTTAATTCTTTATCTAATACCATTTTATCTACTACTATTTCGTTAGGATTTTCTGGTAATCTTCCTTTAATAATATCTTTATTAGATATTATATTAATATCAGATAAACTACCAGTAATAGATGAAGATACATTAGTTAATTGATAATATTTATCTAATTTAATTTTTATTGTAGTAGTTGAATCTGTTGGAAGTAAATAATTGATATCTTCTTCTTTTTCTAATTTTAGATAATCATCTACATTTATTTTCTTAGTATTAACTATTAAATAATTCTTATTCATAGTAACAAACTTCTCATCTTTTACTATTAAAGCAGCATTAATTGTACTTGTCGCAAACATAATAAACATACCAGATGCGAAGAATCCAAGTAATAATAATTTCTTTAATACTGAGTAATCTAATACTTTTTTAAATCCATTTGTAATAAAAGTAATTGGATTAAATATAGATGAATATCTTAATTTCTTACTCTCATTAATAATATTTTTAAAATCAAATGAGTATTTATCTATATCATTCTTAGATATATTACTATAATGATCATTAATCATTTCTATAGTAGAATCATCATTTATTACTTCTATCTTTTTATCACTATTTGTTTTTATATAAATATTATTATTTACAACAGCAATATCTAATTGAATCTTTTCTTTATCGTGAGTATAGATATTAATATTATTCATTATTTGTTGATATTGAAAATCTTTTAAGTAAATATTATTACCTACTCCATAGTTTAATTCATCTTGTATTTCATTACTTGTATCACTAATAATTTTTCCATCTTCTAATTCAATTATTCTAGTTGCATAAAATTTAGCCAAGTCTTTTTCATGAGTTACAAGTATTACTAGTTTATCTTTAGAAATAGATTTAATAATATTCATTATTTCTATAGTATTCTTACTATCTAAGTTACCTGTAGGTTCATCTGCAATAATGATATTAGGGTTCTTTACTATTGCTCTTGCAATACCTACTCTTTGTCTTTCTCCTCCAGATAACATACTACAAGGTCTCTTCTTAAAACGAAGCATACCTACTCTATCTAAGATATAACAAACTCTCTTATCTATTTCTTTTTTATCTTTAATACCAATTAATTTTAATGATAAAGCTACATTATCATAGACAGATTGATTTTCTATTAACTTATAATCTTGAAATATATATCCAATATTTAAGTTTCTTATTTTATCTATTCTTCCCTGACTACAACGAGTTATTTTTTTACCATTAACAAATATCTTACCTCGTCTTACTTTATCAAGTCCACCTATTACATTAAGTAAAGTAGTTTTACCTGATCCAGATGGACCAAGTAAAGCAACTAATCCTTTATCTTCAAAAGAAAGAGTTGTATTATTTATGACATGTATTTGATTCTTTTTAAATCTATTAAAGTATTTATCAATTTTTTCTACTCTTATCATAATTACATCTCCTCTCTATAAGTATTCATAACACTATCTTTAAATAGTTTTCTAGAATATCTTAAACTGATTAATAAAGACATAATTGTAATAATTAAATATAAGATTATATAGTCATTACGAGTAAAGTAATTATTAACAGTATTAATAAATCCAATATTAATAATACCTTTTCTATTAATCTCTGCAATAATTAAAAATATAAAGTAACTTATATTAGATACTACTAATAATTCAGTCATTAATAAATCTAAACATACTTTTTTACTTGCTCCTAACATTCTAAGTATAGAGAAATAAATATTTCTAGATTTTAATATTATTTTAATAACGAAATAAGATATAAAGAATAATACTACTACTAAGAATACAGTAACAAATATCTTTAATACTCT
>JAFWRK010000056.1 GCA_017519965.1 Bacilli bacterium | reverse complement strand
GAATACCAAAAACTTGTAGAAGATTGGATATTATTTTACAACACATCTAGATTAAAATCAAAAAAGAAATCAAATTAAATGATTCCTTTTTTATGTACAACTAGTTTTTTATTTTTGTGAACTATTTGGGGTTCACTTCATAATTCTAGTTTTTTTTCATAAATATATATTTAAAGATTTGTTTATAGATTTTAAATGAATCTCTTATAGGTTTAAAGTGAGAACTTGAATTATTATCAATATAAACAGTTTCTATTTCTATTTCTTTTATTGGAATTTTCCTTTTAGAAAAATCTAATAATACATTTATTTCATATTCAAATCTATCTCCATCTATATGTAATAACTCTTTAGCTATTTTTTCACTAAAAGCTCTAAGACCTGTTTGAGTATCATATATTTTATTACCAGTAACTAGATGAAATATTCCTCTAGTTATTTTATTACCTAATTTACTTCTTACTGGAACATCATTAGTATTAAACATTCTACTACCTAGTATTAAAGAATCAGTATTTTCATTAGCATACTTACATATATTAATAGTATCTTTAATAGTATGTTGTCCATCACAATCTAATGTTACTACTACATAGTCATTAAAGTTATTAACTATAAATTGTAATCCAGTTTTTAAAGCAACACCTTTACCTTTATTAACATCATGATCAATTAATATACATTTATCTCTAATAGTATTAAATATATCTAAAGACTTTTCATTACTACCATCATTAATAACAACAATAATAAACTTATTATCAATCAGTTCAGCAATTAGATTTATTAACTTGTAATCAGGATTATAAGCAGGTATTAAAGCTATATTTTTTTCCATGTTCTCACATCCTATCTTTAAATTATTTAATCTTTTATATTAATATCATTAAACTCTATATCCATTAAAAGATTTTGAGTAATTGCTTCCCTTTCTTCTTTTATTTCACTTAGAGAATAGATCATTGCATCAAATCCTTCCCATAGTGCAAAAGAGAAAATAAATCCAAATACTTCTATAAAAAAATCAAAATCAGTAGCAAAAAAGAAAAATATATATAATAAGAAGGATGTTAATCCTAATATTATTAGTTTAAATATTTTATTTTTTATCTTTAAATATTCATTTTGTGATTTATATAATTCAATAGCATAATGCTCTTTAACAAGATGTTTAACAATTCCCTGTTCTTTAGATGTTAATTCAATTCCATTAATATGAAAGTTAATTCTAGTATCATTATCTAACATTGAACTTTTATCTTCTATAAAATCATATATCTCAGAATTAAGTTCTTTTTGTTTACCTCTAGTTCTAGAATCAAATAATTCTTCTTTACTATCTAAATATATAAATATGTCAGCATCTCCATCATCAGTTAAAAACTCTTCTTTAATATAACCATCTAAATATTCTTGATTAGAATATTGTTTAATTTTCTCTTTAACTTTTTCATTAAAACTATTCAAGATTATCACCTACTATATGTTAATTATAATATAGAAACCATGAAAAGTAATTTACTTTTTTACAAAAATCGATTATAATATATAGCCATTGAGTGGTGATACTATGAATAAAAGGGCAAATTTATATTTAAATCTATTTGGATTTATATTTTTCATATCAGCTATAGTATTCTTCATATTAACAATGAAAATAGAAGGTATGAATAAAACAATATATATACTTAGAAATATAACTTTCTTATTAACATTTGCGACAGGATCTTTATTTATTCTTACAGAAATATTATTATTTATGTTATTAAAAAACAATTATAGAGTATTATATGTATTTTACTTTATAGCAGAAGTAGTTACAGCATCTTTATTAAATATTAAGTTTATGTTTTCATTTCCAATAGTATTTATTATTTTTAAAATGATTAAAGATATGTATAGAATTAATTATGTAGATAAAATATATAGACCTAGAGTATTTAATAAATATTGTAAGATGTTTAATATTAAGATTAAAGATTATCCTAAAAGTAAAAGAAAAAGTATTTCATTACGTAGAAAAGATACTTTATTAAATAATAAAGAATTAAAGACTAGAGTATAAGACCAATATTGGTCTTTTTATTATTATAAAAAAAATATATAATATAAGTAGAAGGAATGATATTATGAATAATATAATTAATTTTTTAAAAAGTATATATAGTCCTATATTATTAGTTATAATAGCAGTAGTAATTAGTTATATATTAAATAAGTATAAATTAATGAATATATTCTTAAAGATTATTTTAGTAATATTTATAATTGATATAATTATTCTTTTAGTATTCTTTATAATTAATAAAATTAAAGGATAAAAAATAAAGGTGATTATATGAGAATAATTAAGTTTGAAGATAAATATAGAGATGATTTAATATACATGGTATTAAGTGCTAAAGATGCAATAGGAAGAATACCTAGACTAAATGAAGATCTATTAGATATAAAATCAAATTACTTTGATAAAGGACATCCTTTTTGGATAGCTCTAGATGATAATGATAGAGTAATAGGTTGTATAGGTACAAGAACAGATGAAGAAGGTAATCTATTCTTATCTCATCTATATATAAAACCAGAATTAAAAAGACAAGGAATAGGTAGTAAACTATTAGAATTAGCTGAGAATTCAGCTAAAGAAAGAGGATATAAAGAAGTACATGTTCATTTAGGAAAAACCTATTTAGAAAGTCATATCTTTTATCCTAAAAAAGGTTATACAGAATATAAAGAATTATATATGAAAAAAAGTATATAAAAAACACTAACATTAAGTTAGTGTTTTATTTATGATTACTTTTGGATTAAGAATTTCTTATACAATAATAAAAGTTATACTATAATAAATATATGAGGTGATAAAATGAGTCTTTTTAAAAAGAAAAATAATTCATCTAAAAAAATAGAGATTTCTTACGATATAAGTTCAGGTATTCCTTTTAGATGGGAATATGAAATAGAAGATAATACAATTGTTGAATTAATAAAAAAAGAAACAAAAGGAGAAAAAACTAGAGTACCAATATGTGGAGGACAACTAAATATAAAATATATCTTTAAAGGACTTAAAGAAGGTAAAACAAAAATAATATTTAAACTAGTAAACTTTGCAGATAACTATATTGATAGAGAAGAAGTATATAATATATCAGTAGATAAAAATCATAATATAAAAATTATTTAATAATAAAAAAGAAAACTATTTATAGTTTTCTTTATTTTTTTTATTTATTAACTTTAAAAATAAATATTGTTTCATCTGCATTATTACAAGAATAACCTTTATACTCTTTAGAAGATTTTATTAGATTTTTAACCTTTCCAGAATATGAGTTTATTTTACTAGTAATATTTGTAAGTTTAGAAATACCTTCATCATTAAGTTTATTTAAGCCATTATATAAAGAGTTTGCTCCATCATGTAAGGAATTAGCTCCATCTTGTAATTGAGATAAACCATTAGTTAATTCACTAGAACCATTTTGTAATTGAGATAAACCATTAGTTAAGCTATTAATATTTGCTTTAAAGTTTTCAATAGCACTAGGAACATTATCCATAGAATCAACATTTAAAATAGAGAATAGTATTGTTTCTATTGTTTGATTAGAACCAGTTAATGCAGCAGCAGAAGTAGGAAGACTTCCTAATTGAGTTTGTGCATCTTCTATTCCTTTTTGATATTGTTCAATTCCACTATTTATTTGATCTATATTATTAGCCAATTGATTATAAACAGCTAATTGTTCTTCAGGTAATGTAACACCAGCATCAATTAATTGTTTTAATTGTTCATATGCAGACTTTTTAGTCATTAAATCATTTAATTGCTCTGTAGCTTCACTAATACCATTTTCTAGTTGAGCCTGAGCAGAACCATCTTGAATACTATTTAAAAGAACACTATTTTCATTATATTTACTATATAAAGTATCAAGTAGTAAACTAAAATTAGAAATACTAGAAGAACTATTATTAATTGTAGATAATCCATCAGTTATTTTTTTAGATCCATCAACAGCGTCACCTAATTTTTCAGCAATAAGTATAGTACCATCATTAATTTGTTTAGATCCATCTATTAGTTGCTTAACTCCATCTTGTAAAGAATTAATAGAAGAAGACATATTATCTAATTTATTAAATATACTTAAATCACTTTCTTCTAAAACTTTAGGAGTAGCTACAAAGTATATGTCACTATTAGTAAACTTAGTAGTATTATAACTAATAGTTATAGTATCTAAATCTTTTAATTCATCGATACCTAGATCTTTATAGATACCAGGAGAAGCAATACCTACTACTATGTTTTTAGTACCTGTATTTACAACTTTTCCATTATTAATATCAATGTTAGAATTATTATTTCCTTTTATTATAGAAGCCATAGTAACAACAAATGGAGTATGAACACCATTAACTTCATCATAAGCATTATTTTCAAAATTAATTACTATTTTTATATCTCCAGATTTATTTAATAACTTCTTTTTAGAAATTTCTTTATCATTTAAATAATACTTAATAGATACATTTATAGGTAAATCTTTATCTGTATTACCTTGATAAGTAATATCTTTACCTTTAGAACTCCAAGTTAGTAGATTATCTTTTTGATTAAACTTTTCTTTACCACTAATATTTAAAATGTTTTCTAATATAGTTTCATCTTCAATATCTTCTTTAGATACATATTTTAAATGGTTATTAACTATATTTTCTTTTACTTCTCCAGTATTTGTTAAATTTGTAAATACTACTTCTTGTTTTGTTAATGCAAAAGTATTAATAGGATTAATAGTTAAAAAACCAATCATAATTAAACAAAATATTTTTAATTTATTATTTTTCATATAAACCTCCTAATTATTTTTTGTAGTTTTAATAATAATCTTATCAAAAGTCTTTAAAAGACTAGGTAAGACTAAAATAACAACTAACATAGAAATTATTGAACCTCTAGCAAGTAAAGTACATATAGAGCCAATCATATCAATTTTTGTATAAACACCAACACCTATTGTTGCACAAAAGAAACATAATGCAGAAGTGATTATAGCTGGTGTGGTATATTTTAGTGTTTCTTTAATAGCTTCATTAGCATTTTTTGCTTTTCTTTCTTCCAAATATTTAGTAGACATTAAAATAGCATAATCTATAGTGGCACCTAGTTGAATAGTACCAACAATAATAGAAGCTATAAATGGTAGAGAAGTACCCGTATAATATGCACAAGCCATATTAGCAAATATTGCAAATTCAATTGTTAATATTAGTATAATAGGAAGACTAATTGATTTTAATACAATAACCATAATAACAAAAATAACAGCAAGTGATGTATAGTTAACAGAATTAAAATCATGATCAGCTATTGTAACTAAATCTTTCATTAAAGCTCCTTCTCCAGCAACTATTGCTTTCTTATCATATTTCTTTACTATATTATTAATAGTTGATAATTGATTATTAAGTTCATCAGAAGCAATCTCATATTTAGAGTTTAAGATTATTAAATTATATTTATCATTATTAACTAAATCTTTAAACTCATCAGGTAATATACTTATAATACCATTATCTAGTATTTCATTAGGAGAAAGTACCATATCAATACCATTAATACTTCTTAGATCATTAACTAAATTATTAACTTCATCTTTTTTAATATCTTTATCAATAAGTATTATCTGAGGAGAAACAATATTAAAATTTTCTTTTAGCTTTTCGTTAGCAACATTAAATGGTAAATCTTTTGGTAAAGACTCATCTAATTTATAATAGACATTATAATTTTTATTACCTATATATACAGGAATAAGTAATAATACAAATATTATAAGTATTAGAACTCTTTTACTACTTGAAAAATTTTGTATATGTTTAAATTGTGGAAAATAATTTTTATGCTTAGTTTTCTCAATTAAATTATCAAATACTAATAACAAAGATGGGAATAAAGTAAGTACTGTTAATAATCCAAATAGAACTCCTTTAGCCATAACTATACCAATATCAGTTCCTAATGTAAGAGACATTGTACATAGAGCTAAAAATCCAGCAAATGTTGTTAATGATGAACCTAAAACAGAAGAAAAAGTACTAATTATAGCAGATTCCATTGCTTTTTTCTTATCTTTATTACTCTTTTTTTCCTGTTCATATTTGTGGTATAAGAAAATTGAAAAGTCCGTAGTAACTCCAAGTTGAAGAATTGCTGTAATAGCTTTTGTAATATAACTTATTTGTCCTAAAAAGATATTTGATCCTAGATTATATATAATTGCTACTCCAATATTTGAAAGTAACAATATAGGAATAATATAGGAATCTGTTGCAAAAGTTAAAGCAACCAAACATAATAATACAGCTATTATTACATAAGCAACCACTTCTTGATTAGAAACATCCATTGTATCAATTACCATAGCAGTCATTGAACTAATATAATCAGCATTTGCTATTTTTCTTAAGTTGCGTACTGCACCAATAGTTTCATCATCTGAAGTAGATCCATTAAAAGTAACCACTACAATAGTTTCATCATATGAATACAATTTATCTTGTATTTCATCAGGAAGCATTGTCTTAGGTATACCAGTATCAAGAACATCAGCAATGCTAATAACTTGATTTACTCCTTCAATCTTTTTAATTTTATTTTCTAATTGAACTATTTCACTATTTGATTTGTTTTTAACCATTACAAAAGCATAACTTCCTAACTTAAATTCATCAGTTAGAATATTTTCACCTTTGATAGTATCAACTTTATCTGGTAAATAAATTAAAATATCATAATTTATTCTAGTATGTATATATCCAAATAAAGCAGGTATTAATAATAAAATACTAATTATTAATATTAAAAATGTGTGTTCAACAATATATTTTGATATTCTTTTCATAAATTCCTCCTTCATTTTGCTATTATATTTTTTTATATCTCTAAAGTTAAATACAATTTTTTATTTAACGTATGATAACATACAAAATGTATGATAAAGTAGGATAATTTTCCAACACAATGTATGATATATTTACAAATGTAGGATTTTAAAATATAATTAATTTGGTGATTATAATGGATAAAAGAATTATTAAAACTAAAAAAAATCTATATACAGGCCTTTTAAAAGTTATGGAAACTAAAACATTTGAAAATATAAAAGTAAGTGATATATGTGAAGAGGCAATGACTAATAGATCAACATTTTATGATCATTTCTCAGATAAATATGAGTTACTTTCATCATTATTAAATGATTTGAAGGAACAATTAATAAAGTCTTTAGAAATTAAGAATAGAAAAGATTTACTACCTAAAGAATATTATATGGAAGTAATTAAGATATTTTTAAATCATATTGCTGGTAATATAGAAATATATAATCCGATATTAAAGATGAATGATAATAGTATAGTAATAGATATGATATATGATACTTTATATAAAGATATTCAAAAAGAAATTGAAAGTAATGATAGAACTGATGATATTCCTGCAGAGGTAATTACAAAGTTCTACGTAACAGCTGTTACTAATATTTGTTTAGACTATATAAAAAATCCCAAGAAATATAACATAAATACATTATTAGATTACTTTAATAAATTATTACCAGATAAAATGTATTAAAAAAGCACTAACCATTGTTAGTGCTTTCTTTATGATAAGAATGTTAGAATAAAACCCAAAATAATGGTTTTAGAGAAGAAGTCAATACTTTAATAGACCTTTCTTCACCTTTTTTTGACCTTGAGTACGAAAGGTCAAAAATTCAAAGGTCTAGCCTGTAAGTTGTAGGATGGAAATAGTACTTATTTTTACTAAAAGTATATAAATCGTAAAAAAATCAAAAAAAAAGAACCGCAAGGGGATGCAGGGGAACGCAGTTCTTCTATTATTGGTAGTTGCAGTAACTAAAGAAAAAGCACTTTTGTTAAACAAATTTGAAATTAATGACATGATATGTTTGAAATAATTTATGCCAATAAAAGCCATCGAATCAACACAAAATAGACAATTTTTGATATACTAATAATAGGTATTAAAGGAGTTGTATTTATGATTGCAAGAGAAAGTATTCCATTTGCACCAAATCTTATTGAATCAATGAGATCCTTAGGATATTCATTTGAAACAGCAATTGCTGATTTAATAGACAATAGTATAAGTGCAAATGCTTCAAAAATTGATATTTTACTAAGTCCAATTGATAATCCATATTTAATTATTTTAGATAATGGATACGGTATGAATTCAAAAGAGCTAGAAGAAGCTTTAAGATATGGGGCAAAAAATCCACTTGAAAGAAGAGAAAACAATGATCTTGGAAGATTTGGATTAGGTATGAAATCTGCCTCCTTGTCTCAATGTAGAAAACTAGTTGTCGCAAGCAAAAAAGATGGTGCAATATCATGTTTCTCATGGGATTTGGATTATATAATACAAAATAAAGAATGGATGTTGTTAGAATATGGCAGTGAAGAAATTGAAAAATTACCTCAAATAGAATTACTAAAAGCATTACCAAGCGGTACATATTTAATGTTGGAAAATTTTGATCGAATATCTTCCTCAACATATGATTTAAACACTACACTAAATAGTTATATGAATTCAACAATTGATCATTTAGCATTAGTATTTCATAGATTTTTAAATGATGGTGTAGATATATATGTGAATAATAATAAGATTATCCCAAGAGATCCATTCTTAACTACTAATCGTGGAACTCAACCTTTACCAGAACAATTTATAACTATTAATGATAATAAAATAAGAATAAAACCTTATATATTACCGTATATCAACAAGCTGACTGCTGAAGATTTACAAAAAGTGGGAGGGAAAGAAGATTTAAGGACAAATCAAGGTTTCTATATTTATAGAAACAAAAGACTAATATTTTGGGGAAGCTGGTTTAGACTAACTCGTAAAGAAGAGCTAAGTAAACTTGCAAGAGTTATGGTAGATATCCCAAATGATTTGGATGAAGTATGGGGAGTAGATATTAAGAAAAGTACTGTCCATTTACCTGATGTTATAAAGAAGAATTTATATTCTTGTATAGAAGAATCAGTATTTAAGAGTAAGGCTGTACACGAATATAGAGGAAGGAAAGAAAAAAATAATAAAGATATTAATTATATTTGGGAAAGAGTGGAATTAAGAGATAATTGCTATGAATATAAAATTAATCGCGACCTTCCACAAATTCAATTATTCGAAGAGTCCTTGGATTCAAATCAATTAAAATATTTTGATAAAATAATTACAAATCTAGAAAAAATGTTTCCATCTACATCTCTATACATAGATGCTTCTAAAGGAAAAATAATAGATGAATCATCAACTGTGACTGAAGAAGAAATAGAAGAAATGTATAATGAAATATGTGACTCTTTAAATTACAGTGAAAAGATGGGATTAAATAAAAATAGTGTTTTGGAAAGCTTGTTAAAGAGTGAACCATACTGCAATTATAATGAATTAATAGAAAAATTTGAAATTGGAGGATCTAATGAATAGTAATGAAGAAAAATTAAAAAATTTAGTAACAACATATATCTATGATAATAGAGGAATGAGTGAACAAGAGATTGACAATATAATTGAGTATTTTGTTCATGCACCAAATTTTGTACAAAATCCTTTAACAGAAGAAGAAATAAACAATGTTAGGAAGGAAATCCATGCAGAGTATTTGATTAAATTAGATTTAGGAACTTCGATAACTGCTAAGGATTTTGCTCCATGGTTTATGGAACGTAAAAAAACTTTAAACATGGGATATTGGAATAGATATAAGGAATATTTGCTAAGGGATAAAAATTTTCCACCAAATGTAGTTGGAACAATGAATGATGTTACAGATGAAATAGTTGATTTATTAGGTGATCCAACTTTAGATAAAAATTTTCAAAGAAGAGGTCTTATTATTGGTGATGTTCAATCTGGTAAAACAGCAAATTATACTGGATTGATTTGCAAAGCTGCAGACGCAGGATATAAAGTTGTTATTTTACTAACTGGAACAATTGAAAAATTAAGACAACAAACGCAATCAAGATTAGATGAAGGATTCATTGGTATGGATTCCAATGGTATGATTAAGAATAAAGAAAATAATTATATTGGTGTAGGTAAATATGATAGTACATTACACCCAGTTGTTTTTACATCAAAAAGTAGCGATTTTAATACAACAACTGCAAACACATTAGGCCTAACATTAAACACTTTAAATGAACCTGTATTATTTGTATTGAAGAAGAATGTTTCAGTTTTAAAAAAATTAAATCAATGGTTAAAATTATTTAATTTAAAAGAAGGACATCAATATATTGAAACATCAATGCTAATGGTTGATGATGAAGCAGACAATGCATCAATTAATGTTAATGATCCAGAGAACAATCCAACAGCAATTAATACTCAAATTAGAACGTTGTTACATTTATTTGAAAAGGCTAGTTATGTTGGATTTACTGCCACTCCGTTTGCCAATATATTTATAGACCCTAATACCGATGATGAAATGCTTGGTCAAGATTTATTCCCGAAAGATTATATTTATTCTTTAGATGCACCATCTAATTACATAGGCGCTAGAAATGTATTTGGTGAAAATGGCGCTTATCAAGACATGATAGAAGATTTATATGATGGAGAAGAATATTTCCCATTAAATCATAAAAAGGATGATTTTATTTCAGAATTATCCCCAACATTAAAGGTTGCCATCAATGAGTTTTTACTAGCAAATGCAGTTAGAGATTTACGTGGTGATAAAAAGAAACACAGATCAATGATGGTTAATACTAGCAGATTTGTAAATATACAAGATAGATTTGGGGTATTAATAGTTAACTATTTAAATGAAATCAAAAATTCTGTTCATTTATATAGTAAATTACCAGTTGAAAATGCTTTGAGTGATGATAATATAGAATTTTTATATAAAGTATATAATGAACATTATTCTAATTTAAATTATGAATGGGAAGAAATACAAGAAGTATTAGATTCAGCAATAATGCCAATAGATGTCGTAGTTGTAAATGGAAATAATTTTACAAAACTTGATTATGAAGAACACGAAGACACTGGATATCGAGTAATAGCCGTTGGAGGAATGAGCTTATCTAGAGGCCTTACATTAGAAGGCTTAATAATTAGTTATTTTTATAGAAATTCTAAAATGTATGATACGTTAATGCAAATGGGAAGATGGTTTGGATATAGACCAAATTACGACGATTTATGCAAAGTATGGATGGATGAAAACAATAAATCTTGGTATCAACATATAAGTGACGCAACAGATGAATTACGAAGAGATGTAAAAAGAATGAGAGAAAATGATAAGACACCTATGCAATTTGGATTAAGAGTTAGAAATGATATCAATTCGCTTTTAGTAACTGCTAGAAATAAGATGAGAACCGCCAATAATGCGGAAAGAATTATATCATTAAGTGAAACTTTTTTAGAGACTACTAAACTATATAATGATGAATTTAAAAATGAGAAAAACCGTGAAGTTGTTAATAATTTATTATTAGATATTAGTGATGCTGCAGGATGTTCTTTTGAAGAAAGTGGAAAAAAGCGAGGATATAAAAATGTTCCTAAAGAATTAATATTGGATTTCTTATCTAATTTTAATGCATCATATGCTAATTTCCCATTTGATACAGAAACAATCAAAAATTTTGTTAATAATTATGGCGGCTATGAACTAAATAAATGGGATGTAGTATTTATAAATGGTGAATCAAATATTCCTTTTGAAATAGGCAATAGTCAAACAGTTAATTGTGTAAAAAGAAGTTTTATATTTAAACATAATGATGAGTTGATACAAATTTCTGGAAAAAGAAACAGATTAGGTACTGCTGAAGATTCAAAATTTGGATTAACTGAAGATGATATTGATAAAATAAAAGAAAGATTTTACTCTATCCCAGAAAATGAGAATAAAAGTTTATCACAAAAAGTATTTTTCGAATATGTTAGAAATCCATTGTTGATGATCTATCCAATAGAATTAAAAGATGTATTAGAAGTAGAAGATCAAGCTAAAGCAAAAGAAAGATTAAATGTATCAAACACATTAATAGGTATAAGTGTTGGATTTCCAATATTGGCAAATAGTGAAACTAAATATGCAAAATATAAAATTAATTTAATCGAATTAAAGAAAATTGAAGAATATGATACGGATGGAGGAGAAGAAAATGACAATTGATGAAATAAAAGAAAAATTTAACGAATGTAAAAACTCATTATCTTATAAAAGAATTAATCCTAACCATCCGGTAAATATTTACATCGGATATAACGAAAAAGGTAATCAATCTCTTGCAATTATTTCTGAAAAATGTAATTTAGATTTTGAATCAACTAGATTAATTGATGTTGAACTTAAGGTAAGAAATGATGGGGATTATGTTTTAAGTTTTAATTTATTGGATGACTCACTTAGTGATATATTTTATCAATTTATAAGTGATATAGTTGACAAAACTTACAATATAAAGGATTATTCTCCAATAGCCTTCGTAATAGAAAGATGGAAAAAGTGGATTAACATGTTCAAAAATCCAAAAAATATATTTTTATCTGAAAATGAAGTTAGAGGTCTATTGGGAGAATTAATTTATTTGGAAAAATATATGTTTGATAAGTACGGAATAGATAGAAGCCTTGAATCATGGATAGGAAGCTCATTATCTCATAAGGACTTTGAAATTGAAGATACATGGTATGAATTAAAAACAATTAGGGAAAATGCACTAACTGTTACTATTAGTTCAATTGAACAATTAGATTCAAATGAATATGGTGAGTTGGTTTTAGTAAAATTAGAGCCAAGTAATGAGTCTATTAGCGAGCCAATAAAATTGAATGATTATATCAATAAAATAAGAAGTTGTTTTTCAAATGATTCACAATTAAATACTTTTAATGAAAAACTAGATGAGAGAAAATACTTCTATGCTCCGGAATATGATAAATATGTTTATTCTATAAAATCAATTGATCACTATGGTGTGACCGAGGAATTTCCACGATTGAAAGAGAATGATTTGCCTGACTCAATAGCTAGAGCAAGTTATGAATTATATATTAAAAAAATAGAAAAATTCAAAATCGATTAGGAGGTTTTGTATGAATTTAGATGAATATAGAGCAGAATTAATAGAAGATATTAAAGTATCTGCAGCAAGTGAGGATACAAACGAAAGAAGTAAATTTGTAGATACTGTTGTTGATATATTAGAGTCGGCAGAAGAATTTGATGATTTCACAGAAGGCTATTTTGAAGGAATAGGTGAACGTGGAAGAAAAATGATTATGGATGGTTATTATTTTGATCCATATGACAAGTCTTGTTTAATTCTTGTAAGTGATTTTTCAGGCGATGCTGAAGCTACAAACCTAACCAGTACAGAAATTAATAAAATGTATGATAGTATGAGATATCTTATCGAAGCTAGTATCAATGGTTATATTCTAAATAGTGGTTTTGAGGAAAGTTCTATCGGTTATGGATTAGCAAAAGATATATTTGATAATTTAAATGATATAGTTAAATTTAAATTTTATATAGTTACCGATAGAAAGCTTAGTGATAGAGTAAAGAATATCAAAAAGGAACCAATAAATGGAAAAATAGTAGAATTAAATGTATGGGATATAAAAAGATTATATGATATCTATAGTTCTACTTTAGGGAAAGAAAGTATAGAAATTGATTTATCAACAATGGGAGGAATTCCATGCGTTAAAGCAGTGGATAATGATGAGTATGATGCATATTTAGCAATAATACCAGGTGATGTATTAGCTAACATGTATATTGAATATGGTTCTAGACTATTGGAAGGAAATGTTCGTTCATTTCTAAGTATTAAAGGTAAAGTTAATAAAGGTATAAGAAATACAATATTAAACGAACCAAATATGTTTTTTGCATACAATAATGGTATTGCAGCTACTTCAACAGAAATTGAAACACAAAATAATTCTAAAGGATTAGTAATTACAAAAATTAAAGATTTACAAATCATAAATGGTGGTCAAACTACAGCTTCAATTGCAAACGCAGTCTTACAAGATAAGCAAAATGTATCAAAAATATCAGTTCCAATGAAGCTTTCAATTGTTGATCACGAAAAAGCTCAAGAAATGATTCCAACAATTTCTAGATGTGCGAATAGTCAAAATAAAGTTGACGAGGCAGATTTCTTCTCAAATCATCCTTATCATATTAGATTAGAAGAATATTCTAGAAAAATAATTGCACCGGCTAAGGGTGGAGATCAATTTGGTACAATATGGTTTTATGAACGAGCTAGAGGACAATATACACAAGCACAAATGAAATTAACTAAGTCAGAAAGAGTTAAATTCCAAACAAAGAATCCTAAAAATCAATTAATTAAAAAAGTTGACCTATCTAAATACATTAATACATTTGAATGCTTACCACATATAGTTAGTAAAGGTGCTCAATCTAGTATGAGATACTTTGCTGAAAAGATTGATAAAGACTGGGAAAAATCAAATACACAATTTAATGATTACTATTATAAAAAAATTATTTCTTATGCAATAATTTTTAAAGATTTAGATAAAATGATAGCTGATCAAGATTGGTACAAAGAGATTAAAGCATATAAAGCAAATATAGTAACTTATACAATTGCAGTTACGATTAATCAAATAAAAAAGAAATATCCAAATATGGGTATTGATTATAAGAAAATATGGAATACACAGAAAATGTATCCATCTTTGGCAAAACAATTGTTAAAAACAGCTCGTGCTATGTTAAACTTCATTACATTAGATGATAGACCTATATTAAATGTAACAGAATGGTGTAAGAAAGAAGCTTGCTGGGATAGAGCTAAATCATTGGATTGGCCACTAGAGCAGGATTTTGTTGATGATTTAGTAGATTTAGATTTTGAAAAACAAGACGAGGTAGCAGCCAAGAAAGATAGAAAAGTAGATAACGAATTAAACTCGGAAATTGCAGTAATAAATTATGGGGATGATTATTGGAAAAAAGTTATTCAATGGGCAGATGGCAAAAGACTTCTTACTCCAATGGAAAGTGATTTGTTATCATTAGCAAGTAGAGCAGTTGCTAGCGGAAGAATACCCTCATCTAAACAAGCTGCAATTATATTACAAACTAGAGAAAAATTAATAGAAGAAGGTATGCCAAAAGAATTTTGATTATTTTACAATTTACTCTGGTAAAAAGTGTTAAAACCTGGTAGAATGAATATAGTAAGATGGGAGGGAACGTACAATGCTTAAAATGGTTGAAACATTTAGCGGAATTGGTGCACAAGCTAAAGCATTAAAAAATGCTAAAATAGACCACGAAATATTGAATACAGCAGATTGGGATATAAATGCAATTTTGGCATATGATTATATTCATAATGGCGATTACGTTGAACCAAATAAATATTCAAAAATGAATAAGAAAGAACTATTAAAAATTCTTTCTAAATATACATTAAGTTTTGATGGAAAAAAGCCTGCTAAAAAAGGCCAATTGGAAAGACAAAATATCGAGTTTTTAAGAAGGTTATGTTTTTCTATTGATAGGTCGCACAACTTAATAAGTGTAACAGATATAAAAGGTGAAGATTTACCAAATGATATGAATATATTAACATATTCTTTTCCTTGCCAGGATCTATCTTTGGCAGGATGCTGGCACGGAAATAATGGTGGTATAGATAGAAATGCTAACAATAGGTCTAGTATGTTATGGCAAATTGAAAGAATGTTGTTAGAAAGGAAAAATCAAAACCTTCCTATGCCTAGATTTTTATTAATGGAAAATGTTAGAAATATAATGTCTAAAAAGCATGAAGCAAACTTTGATGAATGGAGACAGTCATTAAAAAACATGGGATATGAAAACTATGTATTTGAATTAAATGCAATTAATTTTGGAATACCTCAAAAAAGAATAAGAGCATATATGGTAAGCGTATATGTGGGTAATAACAAAAAACTTAAAAAGAAAGTCGATGAGTATTTTAAAGAAAATGATTTAGAGAAGATTACTGATCCAAAACAGTTAAACAGAAAAAAAATTAATATCAAAGATATTTTAAGAGTAGATTATACTAACCAAACTTATAAGGACGAAGCAGAAGAAAGTCAGCCAAAAGATACTTCTTCTCGAAGAAACATTTATAGAGACAATGAAAAACTATATGCTTCTGGAAAATATGCTAAGATTGCTCCAACATTAACAACAAAGCAAGATAGACATCCTAATTCTGGAGTTATAGATTTTCACAATGGCAAAGATGGTATGAGTGATTTTAGATACATAACTCCAAGAGAATGTTTTATGTTTATGGGATTTGAAGAAACGGACTATGAAGCACTACTAAAAAACAACTTTCCTATTAGTGCTAGAGGCAGTGTTTTTACAAGAGATAAAATGAATAAGATGGCAGGTAACAGCATTGTTGTAAATGTTTTAGAAGAAATCTTTAAACAGATTGATTATATAGATAAAAACTTATTTAGTTAACTACAAGGTAGGTATTATTCCTATCTTTTTTTTGATATAATTTTAATTGGGTGATTATATGGCAAAAATAGTTAAATATGAAGATATTCCAAAACAAGAATATATTAATATTGATACAATTTATCAAAATGGAGGATACCAAGATGCTATGTCTTTATTAATGCGTGTTAGAAATGGTGGGGGCTTTAGACCATGTAAGGGAAAATCATATTATGTTATTCATTCAACTAAAAGTGACGTTGATTGGCCAGACTATTTAGATAATGAAATAGGATTATATACTTACTACGGAGACAATAAAGAGCCAGGTTTTGAACTACATTCAAAAATGGGAAACAATTTTTTAAAAGACATTTATGACAAATTAAGTCATGGTACGAGAGAAGAAAGACTAAAAATACAGCCAATTTTTCTTTTTGAAAATAATAAGGAAAATAAAGGAGTTCAATATAAAGGACTTTTAGTTCCTGGTTTTCCAAATGTAAATGAAAAAGAGTTCTTAGTAGCAATGTGGGCATCAAAGGGAAATAAAGAAAGATTTCAAAATTATAAAGCTTTGTTTACAGTGCTAGATCCTAGTGAAGGATCTATTGACAAGCCGAACGACGAAAGAGTCAACCTTAAATGGCTAGATGATATAAAAAATGGAAAATGTTATGATAGTGTATACGCACCAATTTCATATAAAAGATGGGTAGATAGTGGAAAATATACATCGCTAGAGTCTAAAAAATTAAGTGAAATAAGAAATAAAGAAGAACAATTACCACATGATGCTTTAAAGAAAAAAATGTTAAAGAATATATATAATTATTTTTATAATCCACAAAACAAAAAGGATTCAACAAGATTTGAACCATTTGCTATTTTTATAGCAACACTTTCAGATGGAAATATTATCAAACTGGATAATACTAGACCAACAAGAGATGGAGGCAGAGATGGTATTGGCGAATATAGAATTATGAGCAAATCAGAAAGGCCATTAACAACTTTTTTTGCAGTAGAAGCAAAATGCTATAATGAAAATGATTCTGTTGGTGTTAAAGAAACATCAAGATTAATATCAAGAATTAAGCATAGACAATTTGGAGTACTTGTTACAACTTCTTTTGTTGCCAAGCAAGCATATGAAGAAATTGTTGAAGATGGACATCCAATTTCTATTATATCAGGTGGGGATATAATAGAGATTTTATATAGAAATGGATATCATAGCTTAGATAAATTAAATGAATTATTAGAAACAAATTTCCCAAAAATTTAATGTAAATAATAATAAAATACAATGCAACATGACTATGTTATAATGAGTAAAGGTGGTTTTAATGAAAGAATTAGAGAAAAAAATAGTAAAATTTGCTGAAGACAGAGACTGGTTACAATTTAATACACCAGAGAATCTAGCCAAAAGTATTTCAATAGAAGCAGGAGAACTATTAGAATGCTTTCAATGGAATAATAATTATGATAAAGATGAATTAAAATACGAAATAGCAGATGTAATGAATTATTGTATTCTATTATGTCATCAAATAGGTGTTGATCCTAAGCAAATAGTTTTAGATAAAATGAAAATTTCTGAAAAGAAATATCCGATAGAAAAAGCTAAGGGTAAAAGCACAAAATATAATAAACTATAGGAGGAAAGTATGAATAGTAACAAACTTAAATTAAGTGATATAATCAAAGCACAATTTGGAGAAAGAATAATGTCTGAAGCAGAAAATTTTGAAAAGGATGCAGACATTATAAAATGTGCAAACAACTTAAAAGATGTTTTTAAGGATTTTAATAAGTTAAATACCATACAACAAAAAGCAGCGGCTGTATTATTGGCAGAAAAAATGCTAGAAGAAGAATCTAAAAGTAATTAATAGGAGATGTAGATGTTAGTATATGAAGGAATAAAATCAGGATTTATTGATGATGTAGATTTAGGTATTATTGCTGATAAAATTCGAAATAAATACATAGAAGTAGTTAAAAGAAGACCTAGTGCACCAGAATTTAATTCATGGAAGAATTCCATGCAATATATGAGAGGCGTATTAAGTGATGATGAAATACCTAATAATACAGGTATTGCTATTGAATATAATATTCCACCAACTGGTTGTAGAATAGATTTTATGATGTCTGGATATAACAAATCTAAATCTAATGTAGTTATTATTGAATTAAAACAATGGGATAAATGTACTGAAGTTGGAGAAATGGATGGTATTTATAAAGTTAATACTTATACTGGTGGAGGATTAAGAGATGTTAATCATCCTTCCTATCAAGCTATGACTTATGCTAATCTTATAAGAGATTATAATGAATCAGTACAATTAAAAGATATTAATGTAGTACCATGCGCATATCTTCATAATTATTATTTTGATAATGATGATACATTATTATCAAATAATTATAAAAAATATACAGATGCTGCTCCATTATTTGGACATAATGATGTATTAAAATTAAGAGACTTTATTAAGAAGTATATTGAAGATGGTGATGATGGAAATATTCTTTATGAAATAGATCATGGTAGAATTAGACCATCTAAAATGTTACAAGATTCCTTAACTCAAATGCTAAAAGGTAATAAAGAATTCTATATGATAGATACTCAAAAGATTGTATATGAATATGCTTTAAGAAACGCTATTGATACAGTAGGAAGTAATACTAAAAATGTAATGATTGTTAGAGGTGGACCTGGTACAGGTAAATCTGTTTTAGCAATCAATCTATTAGTAGAATTAACTCATAGAAAAATGACTTGTTTCTATGTAACAAAAAATTCTGCTCCAAGAAATGTTTATTCTTCTAAATTAAGAGGAGAATATACTCAAACTTATATTAATCATTTATTTCAGGGATCAGGAAGTTTTATAGATGAAGAAAGAAATAAACTAGATTGTTTAGTAGTAGATGAAGCTCATAGATTAAATGAAAAATCAGGTTTATTTCAAAATAAAGGTGAGAACCAAATTAAAGAAATCATTAATTCAGCTAAGTTTTCTATATTCTTTATAGATGAAAATCAAAAAGTAACACTTAAAGATATTGGAAGTGAAGAGTTAATAAAGAAATATGCTAGAGAATTAGATGCAGGTATTTATACATATGAATTAGATTCTCAATTTAGATGTAATGGATCAGATGGATATCTAGCTTGGATAGATAACATTCTAGAAATAAGAGAAACTGCTAACTTTGATATAGATGGATTTGATTATGATTTCAAAGTATTTGATGATCCTAATGAAATGAGAAAGGCTATAGAAGAAAAGAATGAAATTAACAATAAATCTAGAATGGTAGCAGGATATTGTTGGAACTGGATAAGTGAAGGCAAAGATAATACTGATATCCATGATATTGTAATACCAGAATACAACTTTGAGATGAGTTGGAATCTAGGTAATTCATCAACGTGGGCAATAGATAAAAACTCAATCAATGAAATAGGATGTATTCATACATGTCAAGGATTAGAATTTGATTATGTAGGAGTAATAATTGGTGATGATATGAGATATGAAGATGGTCATATTGTTACGGATTACCATAAACGTGCATCAACAGATCAATCATTAAAGGGAATTAATAAGATTGCCAGAGAGCAAGGAGAAGAAGTTGCTCAAAAGATAGCAGAGAATATTATTAAAAATACATATAGAACTTTAATGACAAGAGGAATGAAAGGTTGTTATGTGTACTGTACTGATAAAAATCTTCAAAACTATTTAAAAAAAGTTAATAATAATATATAATAAGTATAGATAATAAGAGTGTATTTCATTTTAATAATGAAATATACTCTATTTTTTATATAAGGGAGGAACTATATGTTTAATAAAGATAATATAAAAATATTTGATTACATTTTTTCTGTTAATTGCATAAAAAACAATCTAAACGAAAGTGAATGCATTGAAAAATTACATAACATGTTTGATTCTAAAGAAGATGAATATAGTTTTTGGATAGATTCAATACATTTTGTTAATAAAGAATCAGTACATGAAGCCACATATTATGATTCTAGTAATAATATAGAATATATAAGCTTTCCTAAAATGACTTTAAACTTTAAAAATAAGTATAAAGAATATAAACAAACTCAGATTGTTGAACAAATAAATAATAATGGAGAATTTGATAAAACTATTATTGAAAAAGTTTGTAATAATATGTGTAATCAATCTATAAAAAAGATATTAGATTATTGTGAAGAAAACGGACATATTAAATATTTAGGAGAACCATATTTTTATGCGGATGATGACCTCTCAGAGATCATATATGAAAACATTGAGGCTAATGTTACAAAAAAAGATAATAATAATATACATAACGAAATAAATATCTATGGAAGTCATAATGATTTTTCTAATGTTACTTTTAATCAAAACATAAATTATAATGAGATAGATGATGCAATAATAGATACCGTAAAAAATATAATTCCAGAATTAGAAGAATATAAAATAGACAAGGAAGTTATAAGCAAATTACAAGAATATACAAAGAAAGGAAAAAAAGAAAAATTAATTGATTATCTGATTGAAGTTGGTTCAAGTTTATCATCTAGTTTAATTAGATATGCAATTAATTATATATTAATAAGATATGGAATAAATCCAATATTCTAATAGAATAATATAAAGTATATATAGATAGCATATATATGCTTTTTATTGTATTTAACAATATCCTAAATACAAACATGTATGAAATACATTTGACAAATTTACTGACAAATGTTAGAATATCAGTAGATTTGTCAAGGAGGAATAATTATGGAAAGGATGACAATAAAGGAATTTAAAGATAAAAGTAATATTGAAATTATTGAATCAATAATGGAAATGAATAATGGGTATATTACATCTAAAGAACTAGATAATTATGGAATTCATAGAATGTATCTCAATACCATGTGGAAAAAAGGCATAATTGAAAAAGTAGCTAATGGTATATATATTGATTCAAAAAAGATAGAGGATAGTTATTATGTTTTTAGTCTTAGTATGCCTAATGTTATATATTCTCATATGACAGCTCTTTATTTTCATGGACTTTCTATTAAAGCTCCTAATGATAAATATGATATAACGGTAAGAAAAAATTATAATAGTTCACATCTTAAGAATCATGAAGTTTTTTATGTATCAGATGATATCTACGAACTAGGACTTACTGAAGTAGAAACTCCAATGGGTAATAAAGTAAAAGCATATGATATTGAAAGATGTATATGTGATATTATTAGATCCAAGAATAGAATGGACTCTGAACATGTTAAGCATAGTATTAGAGAATATATTAAAAGAAAAGATAAAAATCTAGTTAAACTTTCACAATATGCTGAACAGATGGGTATTAAAGAAGAAGTAATGAATTATGTAGAGGTATTTTATGAATAGTATGCAATTAAAAGATAAATTAAGAAATATCTCCAAAGAAAAGAATGTAGATTTTAATACATTACTTAGACTTTATATGTATGATAGATTTATTGAAAGATTATCAAAGAGTAAATATAAAGATAATTTTATCTTAAAAGGTGGATTCTATTTAAGTACATTATTTGGAGTAGAAAATAGAACCACTATGGATATTGATACAGCTTTTAGAAATGATAACTTTGATGAAGAAACAATTACTAAAATGATAAAAGAAATAGTATCTATAGAACTAAATGATAATTCTAAAGTCTCATATTTAGGAATAGCACCAATAAGAGATGAAGATGAATATGGTGGATTTAGAGTAGATATTCAAGTAGAATTTGAAAATGTACAAGAAAAATTCCATATTGATATTGCAACAGGTGATCCTATCACACCTAAAAAAATTAGATATAAATATAAGCCATTACTAGGAGATAATTATATAGATTTATATGCTTATAATATGGAAACAGTTTTAGCTGAAAAGATAGAAACTATTCTTAGTAGATCTGAATTAAATGGTAGGATGAGAGATTTCTATGATGTTTACTTAATATATACAAAAGATTGGGAAAATATTAATATAGATAATTTTAGAAAAGCTATTGATAAAACATTTGCTAAAAGAGAATATGTTGGGGAACCATTAATAACACTTGATATATTACGAGAAAGTGAATTGATAAGAAGAAAATGGAAAATCTATCAAAAAAAGTATGAATATGCAAAAGATATAGACTTTGATGATATATTAGATTGCATTATAAAAATGATGGAGCAAATAGACGCTTAGTATCATAGGAGAGAGTTATAATATGAATTTGAAAATAGATAATTATAAAAATTTAAAAGGCTTAGATATTAATATTGACAATAATAAGATTAATTTTATTTTTGGAATTAGTGGTAGCGGAAAATCTAGTATTGGAGATGCATTAACAAATAAAGATATAATGGAAAATGTAACCATAAATGAATCCGCAGATAATATAAAAATATTGATAGATGATAAAGAAGTGGAAGGTAATTACTCTATTTATGATCTGTTATCAGTGGAAAAGCTATTGTTAAATAATAATGATAATAATTATGTTTATGGAATTATTTTTGACAATGATAGCAAAATAAAAAAATTACAAGAAGATTTTAAAAATCAAGTTATCTCACTAGAAAAGTATAGAAATAAAATTAATGAATATTTATTAAAAGTGGATTTTTTAAACAAATCGTTAGGTGGTAAAATAACAAAAAATGGTGATTTGCCTAGTAGTTCAAAAATAGTAAAATTAATAAATGCAGTTGAATCTACCAATAATAAAGAAATTGTTAAATCTATTGAAGAACATGGAAACTGGTATTTACCATGGATAAAAGCAGGCGCTAGTTCTAAAGAATTCAACGATGGCTTTTGCCCGTTCTGTAAAAAAAGTTTAGAAACAAAAATAATTGATGATATCAATAGAATTATAGCTCTAGATGAAAAAGGATTTGAAGCAATGTTTCAAGATACTAGTGTTTTAACTAATTTAAATATAAACATTCCTAACTATTCAAAATCAGAAGAAATAGTCAATTTGAAAAATGAAATTATTGAAAAGATTTTATTAAAAGAAGAAATGTTAAAAATTATTAACTATTTAAATTGCTATAATAATTCAGACTTTAATCCTTCTAACATAGAAATGATTGTAATATCTGATGGACTAAATAATGAATTACCAGGTATTAAAGAAGTTATAGATAATTTAAATAAGTCTATTGGAAGTATAAAAAAAATATTAGGAGATTTGAAGAACGAAACGGATAGAGTAATTTCAAATAATTTAAAAAAATTGAATTCTTATTTGGACAGATTTGGTATAAAATACAATTTTAGAGTGTCATCATATTTAAATGAGCCTAGAAGTTTGAGCTATTCGTTATATCATAAGCAAGATGAAAAAAAGAATAATCGTATAAATGGATTATCTTATGGTGAAAGAAATATAATTAGTTTAATTCTATTTCTTTTAAGTACAAAAGAAAAATTCATTATAATTGATGACCCAGCTTCTTCTTTTGATGATTACAGAAGAAATGAAATATTAGAACTAATATATGATATTTGTTCTGATAAAACAGTTTTAGTTTTATCTCACGATCATATTTTCATGAAATATGCCATTTTTAATCAAAAAAATTCCAAAAAGTTAGTAGAAAGTGGAAAAGATGTTCCTACTATTATTCACAAATATAATGAAAATACCGGAAGAATTATGTCATTGGAAAATTATAGTATTGGATATATATATGTTAAAGATATTAATTATGGAGACTTTGATAATTTAACAAATCATATTTTGAATTTTATTGATAATAGTATGGAATATTATAGATTGATAATTAATTTGAGATTGTATTATGATTGTATTAAGAATCAAGAAAGCGAAAATGTTTATAAATATTTATCTGCTATTTATCATAAAACACCGATTAAAGAAATTAAAAAATATCTGTCAGATAATCATATGGTAGAATCTGAATTAATAGATGAAATATATGATAAAACAAAAATAAGATTATCATCAATTTCTAAAGATGATTATTATATAATTGATATAAGCAAGTTGTCAATGTTTGAAAAAATACTATATTATCGTGACTTAGTGTCCGATGATATAAAAAATTCATATAATAACGTTGTTCATATGAATGAATCACTTCAAACATGTTTAAACCCTTATAAATTCAATTATTTTTCTCCATTTGTATATGATGACTTGCAAAAGAGAAACTAAAAAATGATCTATTCGTTTAAGTGAATAGATCATTTTTTAATTACATAAATCTTTATTATTTCTTTAATTCTTCGTATGTCATAATAGAAATATTATTCAAGTCTTTTTGCGTATCTTCTATTATTTGATATGTATTTTTTAATAGATTATATTCGCAAATCTTATCAATGAATATAATTATTATTTTTTCAAATTTTTTGCTATATTGTGATTGTAATTTTATGATTTCATATAATTCATCTTTAATACTATTTTCAAAAACAAATATTGTTGTAAATATTCCCAGATAGTAGTGTTCAATATTATTATCATAAATAGAATTTAGTCTTATCAACTTTTCTTTAATTCTTTGATTGACAAAATCAAATGATTCTGGATAGCATGGAATAATATATAAATAATCTTCATGATAATGAAACGTGTCATGTAAGTTTAATATTTTAACTATTGGATCAGATTTATTCAAAACTTTCCCACCTAGTTTTTCAAAATTTTTATTAAACTTTTTTATATTTTCTATTTTTTCATTACCATATTTTGAAATAAACCCATCAAATGCCAACGTTTGATCTGCTCTTGTTATCTCTAATCCTACTGAAAGATTTCTAAAATCGGGTTTTTCATTTTTTGTTAAGTCTTTATCAACTAGATTGTATTGTTGTAGCATGTTCTTTATAAGATATTCAAAATACTCTTTATCAGAATTACGTTTCATAAAATCGCCCAAACACATTATATCATGTTAATGAACTAAACTATAGGTTAAGATCCATTTACTTTATATTTCTATTATTATCACATTTTAAAAATTAATTGCATCATTTTAACCCAATATGATGCAATTGAAAATCAATAAAAGTGCTTTTTCTTGTTTTTCCCAGCACATCAAAACTAGGTACCAAACAATAATATTTCGTAATAAGATAATATAAAATAAAAGAACCGCCTTCACCCGCACCTATTGAGATTCTGACTTTTGATTTTCTTTTACTATTTATCAATACTTTTTAAACCGAAGCCCATGCCATGGTATAAAAAAAAAGTAGCATCACTGCTACATTTCATTCTTAAATGGCAGGGGATGAGAGAATCGAACTCCCAACAGTGGTTTTGGAGACCATTATTATACCATTTAACTAATCCCCTGTAAAATTCATCAACGAAAAGATTATAACACATAAAATGTTGATATTCAATAATATAAATAAAAAAACTGAATATTTAAATTCAGTTTTTTTATTTTGACCATCTTGTTTTTTCAACATATAAGTTTATTGGAACTAAATGATTAAATTCTTTTATACTACTTACACATGGATTTTTAAATGAAGAGTTCTCTAATACCTTATTATCATTTTTATCATTAATCATTTTTAATGAGTCAACATTTGTACTAAATCTATTAGCTATATCTTCATAATTATCATCTTTAGTACTTCTATATATTAAATCTTCATATATATCATTATTATTAATATATGAATAATATCTTACTAAAGCATTTTCAATACTTGAAGCAACTAATTGAGAATTAGAATTACCAGTACCGAAAGATAAAGTTACAAAACTACTATTAGGATACTTCTTTACTTTTTCTTCAGTCTCTGTAGGAATTCTTTCAGATACATATCCATCTTTTTCTTCTCTATATCCTCTTATACCACATTCAATTTCACTTACAAAGAATCCATTTTCATAAAATGCAGCATCACAAGCTAAAGCTAATGCATCAGAGTTACCACTTATATCATTATTATATGGAGCAATAACCATCATACCTGGACCATTTATATATTGTTGGTCTAAAGTAAATATAACAGAGTTTTCAATATCACCTTTATTTAGATTTTTACATTTAGTAAAATTAATACCATCTTTTTCTAATATAGAATAAACTTCATCCATAAATGTATCACTACAATCAGCATCATTAATAATTATATTCATACTATTAATGTCTTGAATATCTACATTAATAGGATCTTCAGTCCTAGCTTCAGTAAAAATATCATTAGTAATATTATTATCTATATTCTTATTCTTTTTGCTATTCATAAACATCATAGTTGGAATACCAACTAATAAAGCAGCAGTAATAATACCTATATTTAACTTTCTAGATAACTTATAGTTATTCTTATCATCACCTAAAAGTTTAGAATTTCTTACATCAATTCTTTTCATAGAATCACCTCTATAAGATAAGTATAATATTAGTTTTTTAATAAAGTCAAAAATAATACTTATAATTTAACATCACTTAACAGTTTTTAAATATTGAATAATTATGTTACAATAAAAGAGTCAAATAAAAGACATGATAGGAGATTAAAATGAAAATAGGATTATTTGGATGTGGAGCATATGGAATGGCTCTAACTAGTATAATGCATGATAATGGATGCAGTATTACTATGTGGACAAGATTTGAAGATGAAAAAGAACAAATAGAAAAGGATAGAGTAAGTTTAAAACTTCCTAATTATAGATTACCTGATGATGTAAAACTAACTACTGATATAGAAGAGACTATAAAGGATAAAGATTTATTAGTAGTAGCTATACCAGCAGCATTTGTAGATGATCTTGCTAAAGATATGCAACCTTATATAAAGGATAATCATATACTAATAGCTACTAAAGGTATTGAACAAGATACTGGTTTATTTATAAATGAAATATTAGAAAAATATGTAGATACAAAAAATATAGCTGCAATTAGTGGACCATCATTTGCTGTAGACTTAATATCAAAAATGCCTGCAGGTCTATCAATAGGTAGTCGTAATGAATATACAATTGAATTATCAAAGAAAGCACTTCAAAATAAATATATTAAATTAAGAGAAACAGATGATATAGTTGGAGTAGAAACTTGTGGTTCAATAAAAAACGTAATTGCATTAGCAGCAGGTATGTTAGAAGGATTACATGCTAATGAATCAACTAAAGCAATGTTACTAACAGAAGCAGTACATGATATGGAAGCTATCCTTGATTCATTTAATGCTAGAAAAAGAACAGTAACATCATTTGCAGGAATAGGTGATTTACTATTAACATGTACATCTACTAAATCAAGAAACTTTAGTTTTGGTAAACTATTAGGAGAAGGCAAAACTAAACAAGAAATAGAAGAATATCTATCACATACTACAGTTGAAGGTTATTATACAGTAGTATCAATCTATAAATTATTAAAAGATAAGAAAGTATCTATTCCTATAATAGATATAATATATGATATAGCAGTTGAAGGTGAAAACCCTGAGAAACTACTAACTTTCTTAGTCGAAAAATCTTAATATTCATTTGTAGCAAACATTAAATAATGTTATAATGAAATCAGAGTAGGTGAGTTTTATGAATAATATGATGAAAAGTTTTTTTAGATCATCAATTTTAACTTCAGTATTATTATTAATTCTTGGTGGATTATTAATATTTGAGTCTGAAATAACAATTATTACTATATCTTATATAGTAGGAGGAGCACTAATAGCTCTTGGAGTAGTTGCATTAATAAGATATGTTAAAGCAACTAGCACCAGAACTAATAGTGAACTAGATATAATATATGGAATAGTTACAATGATACTAGGTTCTATAGTAATTGCTAATCCTAAAGCATTAGCAAGTGTTGTACCTGTAATATTAGGTATATGTATAGTAGTAAGTAGTTCAACAAAACTACAATATGCACTTGAACTAAAAAATGAAAGCAATGATTTATGGTTTATGACATTAATAGTAGCAATACTTAGTACAGTATGTGGAGTAGTACTAATATTTAATCCATTCCAAGGTGCTAAGATGCTAACTCAAATCATAGGTTCATTTATAGTCATATATGCAATTTTAGATATTATTTCAACAATCGCAATAAAAAGAAATGTTAAAGCAATTAAAAATGCAATAGAAGAAACAAAAGAAATAGTAAAAGATGCAGTTGTTGTCGAAGAAACTGAAGAATCAGAAGAAAAGGAACCAAAGAAAAAGAAATGATATACTTATTAAGTTTAAAATCGGAGCTTGGATTACTTGATGAAAAGTTGAAAGCACTTACATCAAAACTGTATGACAACCCATTTGCAGGACTAGCTTTTGTATCTTTATTAATGATCATATCCGTATGTATAATAAATGCAAGATCAAAAAAGAAAAAATGATTATGTAAATGCATAATCTTTTTTTATTGAAAAAAAACAAAATAAAATGTATAATACAGGGGAACGAGGTAAATTAATGAAAGATGAAAAATTAATAATCGGAAAGAAATATGAAATTCATGCCTATAAACATGATGGTAAAATTCATAGATCTTGGGACGAAGCGGTTCTTCTAGAAATCAATGACGATTATTTAGTTTTTGGAAATGAAAAAACAAAAGTAACAGAATCAGATGGTAGAACATGGAGAACCAAAGAGCCAGCGGTATTATATTTTTTCTACAAAAGTTGGTACAACATTATAGGCCAATATAAAAAGAATGGTATTTATTATTATTGTAATATAGCCTCACCAATAATTATCGAAGATGATACGATAAAATATGTAGATTATGATTTGGATTTAAGAGTATTTCCAGATGGTAGTTTTAAAGTATTAGATAGAGGAGAGTACAAATATCACAAAAAATTAATGCATTATTCAAATGAAATAGATTTGATATTAAAGTCAGAATTAACAAATCTTATTAATATGGTACGTAGAAAAGAACTGGCATTTACCCCAGGAGCTATCGAAAACTACAATGAATTTTATAAAAAATTAAAGCAGAATTAAAAAAATACTGCTTTTTTTTATTATTTTTTTAAGTATTTTTTAAATAAAAATAGCATAAATATATATATAAATCATATATAAAACAACAAATAACAAGAAAAAATAAAAAAAATTATAAAGAAAATAAAAATGAGCAAATATTGCAATAAAAAGAAAGCATAAAACAACACGACGCCGTGTGTCTGAAAAAAAGTTAAAAAAAGTTGTTGACTTTAAAAAATTACTTTGTTATATTAATGGGGCAGCTTGAGAAAAGAGCGCGAAATAATACAACAAAAAAGTTTAAAAAAAAGTGTTGACTTTAAAAAAATGATTTGTTATATTAATGGAGCAGCTTGCAAAAAGTTGTGAAAAATTCACTAATAAAAAAATGTCAAAAAAAAATAAAAAAAGTTGTTGACATCAAAAAAAAGAAGTGTTATATTAGTGATACGTTGTGGGAAAAAACAACGGAATGATCTTTGAAAACTAAGCAAAACGTCAATTTTGAGTAGCTAGGAAAAATTGAAACAAACTTTTAAATAAATTTTATTGAG
>JAFWRK010000055.1 GCA_017519965.1 Bacilli bacterium | reverse complement strand
TTAATGAATTAATAGAACCTATAACTCTATTATTATTAGTAGCAATTATTGCTTCAGTAATAGTAGGAGAAATAGTAGATGCATTAGCTATTCTCTTCATTGTAATAGTAGACTTAATCATTGGAGTAGTAGAAGAAAATAAAGCAAATACTACTGCAGAATCACTATCTAATTTAGTTAAAGTATATGCTAAAGTAATTAGAGATAATAAAGAAGCAGTAATAGATTCAGTATATTTAGTACCAGGAGATATTGTATTACTAGAACCTGGAGACAAAGTACCTGCTGATATAAGAGTATTAGATAGTTATAATCTAACAATAGACGAATCAACACTAACAGGAGAATCAGTATCAGTAGTAAAAAATGATAATGATATAAAAAAAGAAGTATCTATTCATAAACAAAGTAATATGTTATTTGCATCAACTAATGTAATAACAGGAAAATGTAGAGGAATAGTTACAAGTACTGGATTAAATACAGAAATAGGAAGAATTGCAGATACTATTCATAATACAAAAGAAGAAAAATCGCCATTAACTATAAGAGTAGATAGATTTTCAAAACAAATATCAGCATTAATAGTAGTAATAGCAATTATAATTACATTTTTATTATATTATAAGGGAGTATCACCAGAAGAAATATTCTTATCAGTTATAGCTTTATCAGTATCAGCTATGCCTGAAGGATTACCATTAGCCCTTACTATGGCTCTTACAATAGCATCAAATAAAATGGCTAAAAAAGGAGTAATAGCTAAAAAGTTATATTCAATTGAATCATTAGGGAGTTGTACAGTAATAGCCTCTGATAAAACAGGAACTCTTACAGTAAATGAACAAACAGCAAAGAAAATAATATTACCTGATAATAGTGAATATCTAATAAGTGGAGTAGGATATGAAACAAAAGGATCAGTAACAGGTAATAATTTAAAAGTAGCTAAAGAAATAGCTAAGATGGGTGTAATTAATAATGAAGCTCAATTAGTAGATAAAAACTATATTGGAGACTCTATAGATATAGCATTCTTAGTATTAGGTAAAAAATTAAACGTATCAACTAAGAATATGAAAGAAATAAGTGAAATACCATATGAGTCAGAGAATAAGTATTCAGCAATATTTTATGAAGAGAATGGAAAAACTTATTGTACTATTAAAGGATCTATAGAAAAAGTATTATCAATGTGTAATTCATCATATGGATTAAACACATTTAATACTAAAAAGATAAATCTACAAAATGAAGAATTATCTTCTAATGGATATAGAGTTATCGCTATAGCTAAAGGAGAAGTACCTAAAAAGGATTCATATGATGAAAAAGATATAAAGAATCTAACTTTCTATGGATTAATAGCCTTTATTGATCCAATTAGAAAAGAAGTAATTGCATCTATAAAAGAATGTAGAAATGCTGGTATAGATGTATTAATGATTACAGGAGATCATCCACTAACAGCATGTGCAATTGCTAAAGAATTAAAATTAGTAAATAGTATGGAAGAAGTTACAACAGGAGATGAAGTAGACAAGTACTTAGCAAATAAAAAAGAATTTGATGTATTTATACGAAGCAAAAAAGTATTTAGTAGAGTAACTCCATTACAAAAACTAGAAATAGTTGAATCTCTAAAAAGACAAGGTGAATTTGTAGCAGTAACAGGAGATGGAGTAAATGATGCTCCAGCACTAAGAACTGCCAATATTGGTGTTGCTATGGGTAGTGGAACAGATGTAGCTAAAGAAACAGCAAATATGATAGTAATAGATGATAATTTTACATCAATAGTAAAAAGTATTAAAGAAGGTAGAACTGCTTATTCTAATATAAGAAAAATTACATACTTTTTAATATCTTGCGGATTAGCAGAAATATTTTTCTTTATGATAGCACTAATGCTAGATTTACCAACTCCTTTAGTAGCAATACAATTACTATGGTTGAATGTAGTAACAGATGGTATTCAAGATATATCACTATCATTTGAAAAGCCAGAAAAAGATATTATGAAAGAAGGACCTAGAGATCCTAAAGAATCATTATTTGATAAAGAATTAATGACAGAAATAGCTGTATCAGGAACATATATAGGATTATTAGTAATAGGATTATTCTATTATTTAGTAAAAGTAGTAAATGTAGATATATCATTAGCTAGAGGATATATAATGGCTCTAATGGTATTTGTTCAAAATACACATGTATTTAATTGTAGAAGTGAAAAACATTCTATTTTATCTAAAAGTTTAAAGGATAATAAAATAGTATATTTAGGAGTAATAGGATCTATTTTATTAGAAATAATAGTTATGAGATCTAAGTTCTTATCAAGTATCCTAAAAACAGGTCAAGTACCGATAGAACACACGATATTATTAATGCTTTTGGCATTAACAGTAATAATTGTAATGGAAATATATAAAAAAATTAGATATAACAAAGATTAGTACTATGTTATAATACATGAAAAGGAGTGATTCTTTTGATTACTAAAAGAGAAGATGAAACAGAAATCAATCAAACAAAAATTATAGACGAAATAAGATGTCTAGGAATTGATATGATAGATGAAGCTAAATCAGGTCATCCAGGTATTGTATTAGGAGCAGCTCCTATTATCTATACTTTATATGCTCATCATTTGAATTTTGATCCTACTAATCCAAAATATTTTAATAGAGATAGATTTGTAATGAGTGCGGGTCATGGATCAGCATTATTATATTCAATGTTATATTTTGCAGGATTTGATATATCATTAGATGATTTAAAATCATTTAGAAAAATGGATTCAATAACACCAGGTCATCCAGAATATAATAAAACTCCTGGAGTAGATATGTCTACAGGTCCTCTAGGACAAGGAATAGCTACCGCAGTAGGAATGACCTTAGCAGAAGCTAAACAAGAAAATATTCTAAATACAGATGATAATAAAGTAATAGATTATTATACTTATGTACTAGCTGGTGATGGAGACTTAATGGAAGGAGCATCATATGAAGCATGTTCCTTAGCAGGACACTTAAAACTAAATAAATTAATAGTATTATATGATTCAAATGATGTATGCTTAGATGGAAAAACAAATAAAACATTTACAGAAAATATATCTATGAGATTTATATCACAAGGATGGAATGTTATCCAAGTAGATGATGGAGATAATATTGAAAGTATAGATTTAGCTATTAAAGAAGCTAAACAAAGTTCTGATAAACCTACATTAATAGAGATAAAAACAACAATAGGAAAATATTCTAGTTTAGAAGGAACAAACAAAGTACATGGAACTCCATTAACAAAAGAAGATATAACAAGTATTAAAGAAAAAATGAAATTAAGAGATATTCCATTTACAGTATCACAAGCATCATTAGATGATATTAGATATATTATTAATGAAAGATGTAGTAATTTAGTAGAAGAATTCAATAATAGAGTAGAAAAGTTAGATAAGGATAAAAAAGACTTATTAGAATACTTTATAAATGATAATAAAGAAATTAAGTTAAATGATTTAATATATGAACCACCAGAAGATGGATTAGAAGCAACAAGAGTAACATCTGGAAAGATTCTTAATTCACTAGTTCCTAATCATTTAGAATTATTCGGTGGAAGTGCCGATCTTTTTGCAGCAAATAAAACATATGTAGAAGGTGTAGGAGACTTCAGTAGTGAAGATAGAAATGGTAGAAATATATTCTTTGGAGTAAGAGAACATGCAATGGGATGTATAATGAATGGATTAGCTCTATGTGGATTTAGACCATATGGATCAACATTCTTAAGTTTCTCAGATTATTTAAAACCAGCTATTCGTATGGCTTGTATGATGAATTTACCAGTAGTATATGTATTTACACATGATTCAATAAGTGTAGGTGAAGATGGTCCAACACATCAACCAGTAGAACAATTATCACACTTAAGAACAATGCCAAATTTAGATGTATATAGACCAGCTGATGCCAACGAAATAATAGGAGCCTATAAAAATGCTTTAAAGAATAATAAACCAGCAGCAATTATTCTTTCTAGAAATAAAACTAAGATATTAGAAAATACAAAAGTAAATGAAGTAGAAAAAGGTGCATATATTGCTTATGAACCAATAAAGAAACCTAACGGCATAGTAATGTCTTCAGGAGAAGAGTTACATCAAGTATTGCAAGTAGCTAAAAATCTAGAAGTAAAAGGAATATATATAAGAGTAGTATCAGTACCTAATCTAATAACATTCCTAAATCAAGATGATGAATATATAGAAAGTGTAATTCCAGTAGAAATAAGAAAAATAGTAGTAGAAGCTGGAACATCCTATATCTGGTCCAGATTAGTATTTAATAGTAAATATATAATCGCTCTAGATGACTATGGATATAGTGGAAGTAAAGAAGAAATATTTAAAAAAGTAGGATTCGATGTAGAATCATTAGAAGAAAAAATAGAGTCCTTACTTAAATAGACAAAAATAGACTCATAATATGATTAATCTATTAATAGGTGATTATATGAGAGTCTATTTTATATTTGAAATAAAAGATGAATTTAAAAAACTATATAAAGGAAGAGAATTAAATCTATATAAAATATTAAAAAATATATATAAGTTAAATAACAAAGAAGTAGAGTATGGATACCAATTATTAAAACAAATAACTAATCCAATAAAAAAAGAAGATTTAGATAGAGATTTATATGTAAAATTACATAGAGAATATCCATATTCTAAGAAGAATAATATTCATTACTATAATCAACTTTATAAAAATGAAATAAGTAGATTAAAAGTAAAAAATACATATATCAAATTAGAAACAGAACAAAAAGAATCTTCCTTTTTTAATATACTAAAAAATTATTCAAGTAATTATTTTGTATGTGATTTTGAAATACCAAATTATTTCTACTTGTAAATGAATAAATAATTAGATAAAATAAAGAAGAAGAGGAGATGATATAATGTTACATGATATTTTATTAGTATTAGTAGGAATTATTATTGGTGCAGTAATAGGATTCTTCTTAGCAAGACACTTTATGCAAAAGTATATTAAAGATAATCCTCCTATAAATGAAGAAATGATTAAAACTTTAATGAGTCAAATGGGAAGAAAACCTAATCAAAAACAAATTAATCAAATGATGAAATCAATGAGTAAATTTAATAAGTAAAGATAAGTATATTAATACTTATCTTTTATTTAATGATATAATATGAAAGAGTGGTGATATAAATGAAAGACTTTAAAGAAAAGTTAGCTAATGTTCCAACTAAACCTGGTAGTTATCAAATGAAAAATAAAGATGGAGTAATTATCTATGTTGGTAAAGCAAAGAATTTACAAAGAAGATTAAGAAGTTACTTCACTAGAACAGTAACAGGTAAAACAAGATTATTAGTTGAAGATATAGATGATTTTGACTACATCGTAACATCATCAGAATTAGAGAGTTTAATATTAGAAATTACTTTAATAAAAAAGTATGATCCAAAGTATAATATACTTCTAAGAGATGATAAAACATATCCATATATTGAATTAACTAATGATAAATATCCAGTAGTTAGAATGATTAGAAATACTAAAAGAAAAAAAATAAAAAATCATTTATATGGACCATTTCCAAATGCTAAAGCAGCTAGAAAAACAGTAAATATTATTAATAGATTATATCCACTTAGAAAATGTGATAAGTTAGGTAAAGACTTGTGTCTTTATTATCATATAAATGAATGTTTAGGATATTGTAAAAAAGAAATACCTGCAGAACAAATAGAAGATATGAAAAAGGAAATAATTACATTCTTAAAAGGAGATTCAACTAAAGTAGTAGAGAAAATAAATTCTGAAATGGAAAAAGCATCAGAGAATATGAACTATGAAAGAGCAATTGAATTAAGAGAAATGTTAAATGATATAGAGACAACTCTAGTAAAACAAAAAATTGATCTTAATAATAATGATTCATTTGATTTAGTTAATTACTATCAAGATAATAATTATTTATCAATAGAAATATTTTTTATTAGAGATGGGTTATTATTTGGAAGACATAATGAAATAATATCTACTTTAGGTAATATAGAAGATGAATTAATAGAATATTTAATTAAGTTTTATGAAAGTGGAGTAATATTACCTAAGTCATTATATATACCATTAGATATTGATGAAGAATTATTAAGTAATTATTTTGAAATAAAAGTATTTAAACCTCAAAAAGGTAAAATGAAAGAACTTATGGATCTAGCTAAAGATAATGCTAAAGAACAATTAGATTTACAAGAAGAGACACTAAAAAAAGATGATGAAGAAAGATTAAAAGCAATTAATGAATTAAAAGAATTATTAGGAGTAGATAAAGTATCAAGAATGGAAACGTTTGATAACTCTCATTTATTCGGAACATTCTATGTAGGTGGAATGGTAGTATTTGATGACTTTTTACCACTTAAAGATGAGTATAGAAAATATAAAATATCTTCTGAAGTAAAAGATGATTTAAGTGCTATGAGAGAAGTACTTTATAGAAGATATTACAAAGTATTAATGGAAGACTTAATAAAGCCGGATTTAATAGTAATGGATGGTGGAAGAACTCAAATAGAAGTAGCAAAAGAAGTGCTAAATAGTCTAAATCTAAATATACCCATAATCGGATTAGTAAAAGATGATAAACATAGAACAAATCAAATAATGAATGAAAATTTTGAATTATTAGATGTTCCAAAAGAATCTAATTTATTCTTATTCTTAACTAGATTACAAGATGAAGTACATAGATATGCAATTACATATCATAGAAATATAAAAGCTAAAGGATCACTTTCTAGTATATTAGATATGGCTCCAGGAATAGGAGAAGTAAGAAGAAAAGAATTATTAAAGAAGTTTGGATCATTAAAAAAGCTTAAAGAAGCAAGTATAGAAGAGTTAAGTGAAGTAGTTCCAAAAGAAATTGCTGAAAGTTTATTTTCATATTTAAAAGAATTATAGTATAATTAAAGAGTAGGAAGGTGTCTTAAATGAAAAAAAATAGTAAAGGATTTACAATGATAGAGCTACTAGCAGTAGTAGTTATAATGGGATTATTAACAACAATAGCAGTACCAGCAGTATACAAGTATGTAACAAGAGCTAGAGGTACTTCAACTGATACAATGATGAAATCAACATTTGAAGCAGCAGAAAACTATATGATGGATAATAATAAAATAGTAAAATCTGGACAAACATATCCTATTGATATTAAAGTATTAGTAGAACAACAATATCTAGAACCATTAATAGATCCAATATCTAATAGTAATAGATGCGATACAGATACTAATAGTAAGGTATATGTAACAAGAATTACTACTGATAGTGAAGGAAACGCTTATACTATACCAGTATATAGTTATAGAGTAGTAATCAAATGCCCTGAATCTGGTGAATTAGGAAAAGTTGAAGGCGACAATAATAAAACAATAGCAAACCAAACATATCCAAAAGAATAAACTCTACATAGTAGAGTTTTTTTTAATTTAATAGTATAATTAAATAACTGATGTAGGTGATTATATGAGTAAAATACAAGTAATGGATGAAGTTTTAGCTAACAAGATAGCAGCTGGAGAAGTAGTAGAAAAATGCATGAATGTAGTAAAAGAGTTAGTAGAAAACTCAATAGATGCTAAAGCAACAGAAATATCTATAAAACTAATTGATTCAGGTGTAAAAGAAATAGAAGTATCAGATAATGGTATAGGCATGGACGAAGAAGATGCTAAAATGGCATTCTTAAGACATGCAACATCAAAATTAAAGAATCTAGATGATTTATTTTATATAGAATCATTAGGATTTAGAGGTGAAGCATTACCATCTATTGCTAGTGTATCAAATGTAACACTAAAAACTAGTGATGGAAAAGTAGGAACTCTAATAAATATAAATGGTGGTAAAGACTTAAAAGTAGAAAGAAGCGACTTACAAACTGGTACTACCATTACAGTTAAAGACTTATTTTATAATACACCAGTAAGATTAAAATATTTAAAAAATCTATATACAGAATTAGCTAATATAGTAGATTATATGAATAAGATGGCATTATCCTATCCCAATATAAAATTTACATTAGTAAATAATGACAAAGTATTATTGAAAACAGATGGAAATGGAGATGTATTAAAAGTAATCTATGAAATATTTGGAGCAAACATAACTAAAAAGATGATTCCAATAGAAGGAGAAAATGATGATTACTATATAAGTGGTTATATCTCATATCCAGAAATAACTAAAAGTAATAGAAACTCAATAACTACATTAGTTAATGGAAGAGTAATAAAAAATAATGAATTAAATAAAACTATTATAGATTGTTATCATACATACATACATAAAGATAGATATCCTATAATTGTATTAAATATAGATGTAGATCCAATATTAGTAGATATAAATATACATCCAACTAAGATGGATATTAAATTTTCTAAGATGGATACATTAAAAGAAATAGTAACAGAGTCTATTACCAAAAGATTAGAAGAGATTACTTTAATACCAGATGCAGCAACAAGAGATTTACATGCAATTAATGAAGTAAGACATCAAATAATAGATAAAGAAGAAAGCATTGAAAATTATGAAGAAAAAGAAGCAGAAAAAGATAAAATCTATGAAGAAATAAAACTAGACTTTGAAGTTCAAGAAGAAAAGATAGATTTAGAAAAGAAAATAGATGCGATAAGTCCTGAAGAAATAGTAGATGTAAAAACAGATTATAATAGAATCAAAAAGATGTATCCCAAAACAGTTTTATTTAAGACATATATAGTAGCTGAAAACGATGATGGAATGTACTTAATAGATCAACATGCTGCTGCAGAAAGAATAAACTTTGAAAAGATAATGAAGAAGTTAAAAGAAGAACCAATTATTATAGATTTATTAGTACCAATAAAAATAGAATTAAAAACAGATGAATATATATTAATAAAAACACATTTTGATTTATTAGAAAAATATGGATTTATAGTAGAAGATTTTGGATTTAATACAATAATAATTAGATCACATCCAGATTGGATAGTAGAAGAAAAAGGGGAAGAATTAATAAGAAAAATAGTAGATATTCTATGTGATAAAGGTAATTTTGATTTTGACCAATTTATATGGAGAATAGCTGCAACAACAGCTTGTCGTATGAGTGTAATGGCAGGAGATTATATATCGCAAGAAGAACAAGAATGGATACTAGATAATATTAGAAAGTGTGAAAACCCATTCACATGTCCTCATGGACGTCCTACAATAATAACATATACAAGATATGAACTAGAGAGATTATTCAAGCGTCAACTTGATTAATCTCTTATTTTATGGTATAATATGGTAACAATTGAGGGGATATTATGGATATTATTGTGATAGTAGGTCCAACAGGAGTTGGAAAGACCAAATTAAGTATCGAATTGGCAAAAAAATTAGATGCAGAAATAATAAATGGTGATTCTGTATCAATATATAAAAAGTTAAATATTGGTAGTGCTAAACCAACAAAAGAAGAGATGGAAAATATACCACATCATTTACTAGATATTAAAGAAGTAACAGAAGATTATAGTGTATATGACTATCAAAAAGATGCTAGAAAAATAATAGAAGAATTGCAAAAGAAAAATAAAAATATAATCATAGTAGGAGGAACAGGGCTATATATAAAAGCAGCTCTATATGATTATAGATTTAAAAGCGAAACAGAAAAACATGATTACAAAGATTTAACAAATGAAGAAATATTAAAAAAAATAAAAGAATACAATATAGAAACAGATATCCATATAAATAATAGAAAAAGATTAGAAAGACTACTTTCTAAATTAGAAAATAATGAAGAAATAACTAATAATAAAGATAAATTACTTTATAATATCAAAGTAATAGGTCTTACAACATCAAGAGAGTACTTATATGAAAGAATTAATAAAAGAGTAGATAAAATGATAGAGAATGGTCTATTAGACGAAATAGAAAGCTTAAAAGACTATTATAAAGACTCAAGAATATTAAACAGTGGAATAGGATATAAAGAATTCTATAATTACTTATTTAATAATAAGTCTTTAGAAGAAACAAAAGAAGAAATAAAACAAAACTCAAGGAGATATGCAAAAAGACAATATACATTTTTTAATCACCAATTTGATACTAATTGGTTTAATGTAGATTTTAATAATTTTAATAATACAATAGAAGAAGTATATAATTTTATTACTAGGTAGGGGATAGTATGGATTTGAATTACTTTTTAAAGTATACAAAGAGATTATCAGAAAAATCAAGAATATTAAATGTTAATCCACATGATTTAGAAATAGCTCTAGAAGGAGAAAAAGTACCTTCTAGTATTTTTAGTGGATTCCAAACTATGACTATTGAGTTATTAAAATTATTCACAAGTAATAAAAATTATTATGAAAAATTCCATGAAGAATTAATAAAAAAACAAAACTCAACAATTACAATTAGATCAGAAGATGAATATGGTCTAGCCAAAGAATATGATTATAATAAGTTTAAAATAATAGATGCCTTAGAATGGGCTAAAGATACTAAAAAAATAAATGAAGAAGAAATAGAAAAACTAAAACTATTAAAAATGAGTGCAGAATTTAAAAGTTTTATAGATAAATATAGTAATGAAGAAGTAGCTACATATATAGAAGGTAATTATGTAGTAGTACCAGCACAAGAATTAATAGACTTTATGATACAAGATCAAGATAGTTTATATACACAAATAGAAGATGGAAAAGTAAATAATCGTACTATAGAAGAAGAGTTATATTCACTAGACGTATTCTTAGATGAAAATAGAATTATGGATAGATATTATATTCCAAAAGATGTTCAAAGGAATATAGATATCTTAAAAAAAGAAGTAGATATTTATTATATTAATAGATGTTTAGAATATGAAAGAAACTATTTAGAAAAAGTAGAAGTAAAAAAGACATTTAAGAATAAATTATTAAAAAATATTCCAGAAGAATTTAACAATCTTCAAAAAGCATATCTAGTTTATTATAGAATGTGTAACTATTTAACATATGATGAAGAACAATATGCTAAAAGAGAAAACAAAGATTATGAAATAAAACATAAAGACTTCAAAAGAATTAAAACTATAGATGATAAGAATAACAAAATAGTATGTTATGAGTTTAATGCTATCTATGCCGCTATGTTAAAAGAGTTAGGTATTAAATATGAATTAGCTGGATCATTTAGCTATGGTAGTGGTCATAGTGACTTATTATTTAGACACGATAAATATATAGTAAGAGCCGATTCAACAATAGGATTAATTAGATCAGATTTATCATATGCTAAAAATGGTTTATTATTAAAAGGATTTACATTAGAAAACAATAATAATAAAACATATAATTTATTTATAGATGAAATAGATGAAGTAAATAAATATATAGCTCATAATGAACCAACTAAATATAAAAAGAATATAAAGAGTTTAAAAGTCTTAGATGAATTCAATTTTGAAGAAATAGAATTAGAAGAAAAGACAAATATTTTTACAAAATTAGTAACAACTAGTGATTTACCTCCAATAGATAAAATTCCATATCAAGTAAGATTAAGAGAATTATTATTTAAGAAAGAAAATAGTGATTTAAATAGATTTAATATTAATTTTATATCATACAAAGAAGCTGAAGATAAATATAGTGTTATGACATTATTAACATATAATGATAATGGAGTAATAGAAGATCCAGATAACAATAAATATATAGCTATTAAATCTAATGGAGCAATAGATTACTTAGATTATAATGAAGTAAGATATAAGTTAAAGAATGGTACATATCAAGTACCATTACATGATGATAGATCTATACCTGGATTTACTAAAGAAGAAAGTAATGGAATATTTAATGATAAAGTAAAGAAAAAATAGAGAGCAATCTCTATTTTTTTATGCTATAATGAATAATAGAGGAATAATATATGAGACGTTTAAATAAAATTAATAAAAAAATTTTAATTATACTTATACTATTTATTAGTATTGGATTTGCTTATCTAACAAGAGACTTATCATTATCAGGTATCTCCAGTATATTTAGAAATACATGGGATATACACTTTGAAAATGTACAAGTTAAATCTGGTAGTGTAGAAGCTAATACACCAGTTATTGATGAAAATCAAACATCAGTATCTTTTTATGCTGAATTAAATGAACCTGGAGACTATTATGAGTTCACAGTAGATGCAGTAAATGAAGGTACTATAGATGCCATGATAGATACATTTTCTTCTATTGAGAT